>NZ_OZ035015.1:0-144066 GCF_964031255.1 Candidatus Tremblayella endosymbiont of Pseudococcus viburni | reverse complement strand
ACTGCTCAGAGGCAGAGCGGCGGGGTCATAGTCCGCAGGCGCGGTGCTCCGATGCCTGGGCTAACAATGGAGGCATGCCATGAGCAAGATACGCCCTTTGGGAGATAGGGTAGTGGTAAAGAGGTCGGAGGACGAGACCAAGACGCCATGCGGGATAGTAATACCCGACTCGGCGGCTGAGAAGCAAGACCAGGGCACAGTAGTAGCCCTAGGCCCTGGTAAAAAGGACAGCGCAGGTGCCAGGGTGCCCATGGAAGTAAGGCTGGGCGATAGGGTACTGTTCGGCAAGTATGCTGGACAGTCTATCAAGGTTGACGATGAGGACCTGATGGTTATGAGGGAGGAGGACATCGTTGCCGTGATAGAGTAGCCCACGCAAACGCTGGCACCAACAACACCGCGTAGGACACAAATGCCCGCAAAAGACGTCATATTCGGCGACTGTGCTAGATTGAGGCTCATGGAGGGCGTCAACACGCTGGCGGATGCCGTTAAGGTAACTCTTGGCCCCAAGGGTAGAAACGTGGTCCTCGAGAGAAGCTATGGCAGCCCTGCCGTAACGAAGGATGGCGTAACGGTGGCGAAGGATATAGAGCTGAGGGATAGGCTGCAGAACATGGGAGCGCAGATGGTGAAGGAGGTGGCCGCCAAAACGAGCGACAACGCAGGTGATGGCACAACGACAGCAACCGTCCTGGCACAGTCTATCGTGCGTGAAGGAATGCGCTACGTTGCCTCTGGCGTCAACCCTATGGACATTAAGCGTGGCATCGACCAGGCGGTATCCTCTGCAGTAATGGAGCTCAAGAAGATCAGCAGGCCATGCACCACTGGCAAGGAGATAGCGCAGGTAGGCAGTGTATCGGCAAACAACGACCGAACCGTTGGTGAGATGATCGCCGAGGCCATGAACAAGGTGGGCAAGGAGGGCGTCATAACTGTCGAGGATGGTAAGTCGCTTGCGGATGAGCTAGAGGTGGTCGAGGGCATGCAGTTCGACCGCGGCTACCTATCACCCTACTTCATAAACAACCCAGACAGGCAGGTTGCAGTGCTAGACAGCCCCTACGTCCTGCTGTGCGAAAAGAAGGTAGCGAGCATCCGTGACCTTCTTCCAATAATGGAGAGGGTAGCGAAGGCTGGCCGCCCCCTCCTCATAGTAGCTGAGGATGTCGAAGGCGAGGCACTCGCAACGCTCGTTGTTAATAACGCTAGGGGCATATTGAAGGCTGCAGCAGTCAAGGCACCTGGCTTCGGCGATAGAAGGAAGGCCATGTTGCAGGACATCGCCATCCTAACTGGTGGGCATGTTGTATCAGAGGAAACAGGTCTATCACTAGATAAGGTCTCGCTCCCCGAGCTAGGCCAGGCCAAGAGGGCCGAGGTTGCAAAGGACACCACCACCATAATTGATGGCGCAGGCGATGCCAAGGCAATAAACGCCCGCATAAAGCACATACGCCTTCAGATAGAGGAGGCGGCATCCGACTACGATAAGGAGAAGCTACAGGAGCGTGTTGCCAAGCTGGCAGGCGGAGTCGCTGTAATCAGGGTAGGCGCAGCCACTGAGGTTGAGATGAAAGAGAAGAAGGCAAGGGTAGAAGATGCCCTTCACGCCACGCGCGCAGCTGTAGAGGAGGGCATAGTACCAGGAGGCGGCGTAGCCCTAATCAGAGCGCGCAACGCCATATCGAACCTGCGCTGCGACAATCCAGACCAGGACGCTGGCATTCGGATAGTCCTCAGGGCCATGGAGGAGCCACTGCGGCAGATAGTGGCAAACGGTGGCGAGGAGGCAAGCGTGGTCGCGTCCTCAGTGGCAAGCGGCAAGAGCATCAGCTACGGATATAATGCCGCAATGCGCGTCTATGGAGACCTCATGGACGCCGGAGTTGTAGATCCGACCAAGGTAACAAGATCCGCGCTACAGAACGCGGCATCGGTAGCCGGGCTCATGCTAACCACCGACGTTGCAGTGTGCGACTCGCCAAAGAGGGAGGAAGCAGCCACCACGCAGCCTGTGCATGGTGGCGTGGGCTGAATGGATGTGTAGCGCCAAGGCCTACCGCAACACAGTGGGCAAAGAGCTTCGCAGGCCGTGCGCATTTTCTGCGCGCGAGCCCGCAGTTGCCATCAACGTTGAGTAATGTCCGCAAACCCAACAGGCCACTGCGCGCAGGGCATGCAATGCAGGCATCCATCGGAGAATCGCTGTCGTGCACGCTTCGAGCCATGCAAGTCGCGCGGCGTAGGGCAGGGAGTTCTACTACAACGACCGGGTAGGATGTTGGAGCAACAGCTGCACCTGCCGGCGCTGCGAACCTGGAAAACTCGCACCAGGCAAACCGCCTGGACATGATCTGCGCTAGGTTCGACGCATGCACTAGGGAGACTAGCCGATACGCAAGCTGCGCCCCCCGTTGCCTCCATCGACTTCATGCTTAGGAAGTGCTACGCCTACCACCAGCCTACGTACTGCAGCGTTCGGTGAGGGTGCTCGTACGGTCTGGGGGAGGGTGTACCTCCTACCTGACTTGCTGTACCACGTTTCCAAGTGGGCGCTACGTGCACGCCAGAGATATACAGGGCCACGACTACCTTGGGACAGCCGCCTCGATAAGGGCATCACTGGGCATGCTCAGCCTCAGGCGTCCAGCAAACTACCCGGCATACATCCTACACAAGATGGTGCGGCTTGCCAGGAACGGCGCAGCGGTCAAGATGTGCTCGGCACAACGCTACCCCATACTGCACTGCTCAAGGGGCACGGCTATTGCAGGACTGGCGCGCGCTTAGGATGCGCATGGCTGCCGTCACCCAGCATCTGATATTGCAACGTGCTGTGGCTATACCATCACAACCGCATGCTACAGTCTACGCTACGCGCTGTATGCATGCTCCAGGGCAGGCAGGGTGCTCGCACTCGCAGGCATGCTCTGGGGGGGCCGGCATGCGGCAAGGCTGGCCAGATTCAGAGCTTGCTATCGCCGCAGCCTACCTACGTATGCCGCACAGCCTTGCAGCTTTTGCAAGCGCATTGCATTCATGCCTACAGCGCATGGCGCTATGCGTGCACAGCTACTACGAGAAACGGCGCGTGCTATGGGCCTCTAGCAAAGAGCAGAGAGCAGGCGCAGCGCTAGCAAGGACGGGATGCAATGGCGCTATTGGACTGCCCTGGGCGCAAAGCATGGCACGCTGTGCGCTTGCCGTGCTTCTCCATAGTTGAGGCAGATGCTCAAAAGCCCGACCATCAGGGCTCGGCATGGCGTGGCTGCCTTCAAGAACTCCACGGTACGAGCATGGAGCTATTGGGTGCACCGACAGACGGTTCTAATCAACGAGCTAAGGCTAGATCTCTCTGCGCTTAGGGTGAAGCAGTTCGTTCTGCACCGCATGCAGGACCACCTGTTCGGGGTTACTGCTCAGCAAGGGTAATTAGCTCAGCGGTAGAGCGCTATCACGACAGGGTAGCGGCCGTTGGTTCGACCCCAACATTACCCAAGAGACAGCAGGCACCTGTAACTCAATTTGGTGAGAGTTACCACTGAGGTGGTAAATGTTGCTGGTTCGAGTCCAGTCAGGTGTGCGCTGCGTGTTATGCCCGGCCTGTCCTTCGAGTTCTTTGCCCCACGTAGCCATGCAGGCTCAATTAGGCTCTTGTGCGCACAGCAGGTACTATCGCGCTTCGTGCCAAGGTTCGTATCTGTGACAAGGAGCGCCTCAATCGGGCAGCAGGCCCATATCGACACTATAGCCAGCACGCTCAGTGTATTCCCCAGGACGGCGCCGCACGTCTTGTTCTGCCAGTGCCCTAGAGCGCTAGCACGAGAGCTTAGAGCGTACGAGCTGCTAGGCATTCGCCACCTAGTCCTGCTAAGAGGGGACAATGGTATTGCACCAGGCTCCCTCGGGGCACCTGAACTAGTGAGCATGGTGCGGCGTTCTTATGGTGAAGCTTTCTATATAGACGTGGCAGCTTATCCCGACGGGCACCCCATGTCTTCCACAATCTTCGATGATGTTAGGGCGCTAGCCAGGAAGGTGCGCTGTGGTGCCAACTCTGCCATTACACAGTGCTTCTACAACCCCGACGCCTACTACAGGCTGCAGGACGAGCTGCAGAGGCTGGGCGTGAGCCTGCCCGTTACCCCTGGCATAATGCCAGTGCTAAGCCATGATTACATGTCCCGGTTTATCCTTCCGTCCGGGGTAGACGTGCCGGCGTGGATTCTCAAGAGGCTAGAGGCTCTGCGATATTGCAGCGCATCGGTTCTAGAGTTTGGCACGGACGTAGCGCTCTCGCTGTGCGAAAGCCTTGCAGCGCGCGGGGCATCAGACTTTCACCTGTATACTATGAACGACCACAGGGCCGTATGGAGGGTGTGCGAGCATCTGCTAGGGTCTACAGACGCATGCCATCGGAGCGGCGCCTGATGTGCTCCTTGCGCGTAGCGCTATGACGTCGTGCGAGTGCAGTCTGAGTGCAAGGTCAACACAGAAGCCTGCATGTTCCCTTCGCACGACGATGGATGTGTTCAGAGCGCTGCGACGTCGGGCAACGACAACCCCCTCGAAAGCATAACCCTTTCTGCCAGCGCCGCGAGCAGTGCCAATGGCAACAGCATCTCCGATGCGCGGATATGGTAGCGGCGCATCAGCCGCCGCACCCATGGTTCCAGCCTCGAGCACCCTTATTGCCAGTGTGGACATACGGAGCCGGAATTGCGTGCGGCTGCTGTGCAGCCTGGCGCGTGCCGGTGCAGTAGCCTGGCAACGGTGCGCGTAGGAGCTGCACCTCGCTCAGTCCACAGGCGAAGCATTACTGTATCTATGTGTGCTGACTTAAGCCTTGGGTTGTAGTATCCAACCCTGCAGAGAAAAACCCCATTTCTCTTGCGCCTAGAATCTACAACTACTACTTGGTATGCTGGCCTGCCTCTTGCGCCGCACCTGCGCAGTCTTATGGCAAGCATGGAACAAGCCCATGGTTTGCGCGCATCGCGCAGCGAATGGCGCATGCAACGGAGCGAGGACGTATAGAAATAGCACTTAGCAGCCTTATCGCAACGTGAGCTCTACGAAGAGCGCATTGGGACTTGGAAGGAGCGCCGTGCGCTGCTCGCACGTTGAGGCAGCATGGCCTCATTGGCGGTGCCATACGAACGAAAGCGCCGGGCCTGATGTAGCCGGGCGCTAGGATCCTCACACCGAGTGGCCCTAGTGCGAACCCTGATGCTAGTGATATCCTGCCTCTATTCACGTCAACGCCTACTACCCTTGCCTCCACTACGCCTCCGCTGCATAGTGCCCGAAGTAATCTGCGACGCAGGTCCTTTGACATGCACACGACGCCATGCACCCCCATCGGCAGGTCAACGAGGATGCCAACATCCACTGGAGACCTTATTATTGCGCCCATCCTATCGTTCTTTCTAAAGCCTTTGTAGAAAGTTAACCATGGGTTAAGCGTGCCGTGCTTCATGCCCAGGCTGATCCTTCTCCGGGTCTTGGAAACGTCGAGCACGGTAACATTGACGTACTGCCCTACCCTGAAATGCCGGAGGGAGATAGTGCCCTTGCTCTTCTGGTGCATCTCAGAAACGTGCAGGAGCCCCTCTATGCCGCGTTCTATCTCTACGAATAGGCCGTAGTCCGCTATGTTAGTTACCCTTCCGCGCACCCTGCTACCTGCTGGGTAGCGTCCTATAATCCCCGCCCATGGATCAGGATGCAACTGCTTTAGGCCGAGTGATACTCTCGTCTTCGTGCGGTCGAACTTTAGCACCTTTACCGTTATCCTATCGCCTACTGACAGTACCTGGCTCGGATGCCTTATGCGCCTCCACGATATGTCCGTAATGTGCAGCAGCCCATCCAGGCCGCCTAGGTCTATGAATGCTCCGTAGTCGGTGATATTCTTGATCACACCCTGCACAACGTCTCCATCTCCTAGTGATCCCAGCAGCCTGTGCCTATTCTCTGCCTGCCTGCGCTCTATTACTGACCGGCGTGATAACACCACGTTGCCCCGCTTCCTATCCAGCTTGATAACATGGAACCTGAGGCGCCTGCCCTCATACCTCTCGGCATCCTTTACAGGCCTGGTGTCTATGAGGGAGCCGGGGAGGAACGCTCTCATGCCATTCACAACTGCAGTCATGCCGCCCTTGACCCGTCCGACCACTGTTCCCATAATTGTGCCCCGTGTCCTATGCGCACTATCTAATATGCCCCAGGCTACCCTGCGCCTTGCCTTCTCCCTGGACAGCCGCACCGTGCCTTCATCGTACGCATCGCGCTCCACGTAAGCCAAAGTTACGTCACCGACCTTGACCTCCAGCCTATCACCCTGTGGGGATACGAACTCGCCAAGTGGGACGCGCGAGTCGGACTTTAGCCCAGCCCTCAGCACCACGTGGTTGCTGCTTATTGCAACAACCCGCGCTACTACTATGCTCCCAGGCCCTGCGTCGTAGTACTTGCAGTACTCGCGCAGCAGCCGGATATGGTCGTGCATTGTGTGTGCCCTGCTGTGCCGCCCATTGGATGGGCGGCGTGGTGTAACGCGCAGCAGCCACCTCGGCCGCTGAGCACATTCTAGCAGCAGCGGAAGCAACAGGATGGCGCTGCGGCTACGTACCTGCGCATTCGTGCAGGTAGTCGGGGTACGTCTTACATACGCACTGAGGCCCGCTGGTGCGTACTCCACAGCCTGCTGCGTGCATCAGCGAGCAGCACATGGCTATCCTATGATCACGGTAGGTGCTTACATCCGCACGTCCGTGCCACGTAAGTGAGCATGACAAGCATGCCATGCTGCCCATGCCACAGTCCGCTGCCACGCCCATCCTCCTCAGTTCCAGGGCCATTGCCAGCAACCTGTCCGTCTCCTTGTACCTCCAGCTTAGCACTCCAATAGCATCACTAGCACCGGCTAGGGCTAGCGAGACTGTCAGCGCAGTCATAGCTCCATCCGGCGCAGAGCAGCACAGCAGCCTGGGGGTCGGGGCATGCCGTGCAGCTCGCCACATTGCATTTCCATCCCTACACTGCCACATGGCGCACCCCATACTGTACATGACGTCAGCCATGGACGCGTCACTCTGCGACGCATGGTCCGTCCCGCAGAGCATGCGCCACATACCCATTCCCATGCAACCTAGCGCCGTTGGGTATGATGCGGATGTCATGTCGGAGTCGGTGCTCCCCGGATACTCACAGTCCATGGAGGCAGGAGCGTGGGCGTAGCGCACCCAACCATGCCCCTCAGAACACATACCGAACAGCCCCATTATGTCGATAGTCGAGGCAACGTACAGCCTAGACGATGTAAGCCGTCCGCATGCAATTGGCGTATCTTTGTGCACAATACCATGACTGGCGAGCACAGTAGCTGTGATGAACTGGCTGGACTCGGACATCGGCAGCATTGGGGGCGCGAAGTTCTTAAGATTGCACGTTGGCCCAATCGCAACAGGCAGCGAGCCTTGGAGTGCCAAGTGCAGCACCTTAGCCCCCAGCGATGCAAGGCCCACGGTGAGCGCGAGCGCTGGCCTACGGTGCATCCTTGGATCACCATGCACAAGCGCATGGCGCGGGCGTCTGCATGCACTTGCGCACACCAGCCTAGCAGTAGTTCCTGAGTTTCCTACGTACAATTCTGCGACAAGTAGCCCATGCTTGCATCTATCTGGGCCAAGGCGTAGAGTGCGTCCATGCTGCTCGGCGAGAATGCCGAAGGAGTGGGCAGCGTTGAGCAGAACTGCTGTGTCGTCGGAGTGCAGCGTGCGGCCGCTGAGCTGCGTTGCCTTGAGTGAGACAAATGCACAGGCAACCTCCCTGTTCGATGCGCTCTTTGACGTAGGCACGTGCGCTAATCCCCGCCTGTGCCTCCTTATCCTAACATGTGCCGACCTCACTTGCAGGGGCATCAAGCTTGCGCCGGGTACTGCTGCAAGCTTCGTGCTACGAAAGCCGCACCTCCTCTGGCTGCTTCGATCACTAGTGCGCAGTGCGAGGTGCTGCTGTGCCTTAGGGCTATGAGCAGCAGCGCTGCGCAGTGGCGCACACCGCAGCACCTGGAATCTAGCGACCAGGCCACAACGCGCGAGCCGATCACTGCGCGCATGGCACCGCAGCGAGTGCAGACCGCAAAGGAGGTCCTATTCATTTCGCTGCGGTGTGCGTGCCCTGCGCCATGCCTCCCCATAGCATGGGCCAGTGCAGGGGTAGTTATGGCACACGCGCCTTGTGCTGCTGCTGCTATGGATGGCGCTTCTGATGCGCTACGCGCTACTGAGGCAACCATGCTGCTATCGCAAAACCACGATGAACACTGCCATAGGGCATGCTTTTGGGCCACTGCAGTATGCGCAACGCGCCTGCCGGAGCTTGGCGCTGGGGCATGCATTACTGCAACAGAGCACAGCGCAGCAAGCAGCCCCCTTAGGACGCTGCACACTCGTATTGCAGCGCTTACTGCACCGCTCAGCGTGTTGTGCACTGGCAGTATGGTACAGCCAGCTCTGCATGCCATCGAGCATGCTTCTCCGAAGGATGCGAACTGCACGCGCTGCGCCTGCCGCAGCGCCATAATGGCAGCACGCTCGCTGTGCGTGCGCATGGGGCCTAGGTGGAGGGCAAGGCACTCTGGCTCTACTGACCTTGCACTCATCATTAGGCAGCGCCACAGACTTAGTGGGGCAGGCGCTATGCGCCTACCTCCATACACATCCCAGCGTACGACTACCTCCCGTGCCACTGTGCGCTCGCGAGTTGCGTCGTAGGAGCACATTCCGGCAGCCCTCTTCATGTCGCCTATCCTGGACGCAACGCCTAGCCTTGCTCTTGCAGCGCAGGCAGACAGTACATCATGTCCGTTAATGTACTGCCGTAGCTCAGTGTGGAAGCTGGGCATCTAGCCTATGATACCCAGCATGTCTATGGCCTCAGCGCGGATGCGCCTGTAAAGGCTGCGCAGGTGCTGCAGCGTGCACCTCTTGACTAGCCTGTCAAAAACATCTCGGCCAACCTGGCGCCTATGCTTCAGGTACTTGGCACCAGCCGTGCTACTGTAGAACTCAGTTATGTCGCGCAGCTCAGTGGTAGTGTAGTACCTAGAGTACGCCATGCACAGCTCGTGTATTACAGCGTTCCAGAAACCTCTACCAGCAAAGGGTGCGTAGGCCGCCTTGTGCACATCACTGTCCACGCACCTACGCATCCACATGAGTACTCTGGCGCGCTGTGATGGTGTTAGGTTGCGGTTTGCCAGTATATTGCTCTCTACTATTGGTATCAGCTGCTCGGTGCGCCTGTATACGTCCCTTACTAGGTTAGATATCATTGCCGGCACGCACTCTGCTACCATTAGCTCACCAATAGCTTCAAGCTTCCTCGGTGGTATGGGACCATCCTTCCTAGCATATGCTGGTAAGTCTCGGCTGATTAGCGTTGCGAACCAGTCTCCCCCAGCATCATCAGCACAGACGGCGAGGCAAGCTGTGCTGTTGGCCTTGCTGCCTCTACATCTTGCAACGGGCGAGAGCGACTCTAGCTGCAGCACTTGGCGTATGTGCATCCTCTGCACCAGCAAACAGGCGCATAGCGCCAGTGCCTTACCAGTAGCTCGGTGCGCAGGATGACCTGACATTTCTCGCAAACAGGCGGCCAGGAATATCAGGAAGTGCATAGTTTTGTCATTGACCTCCATAGATTGTTCATGGTATAAGACGAAGGCACGGCAATTGCAGTGCCTGCGCATACTCATTCGCGCAAAGAGATGGCGCAAAGCTCAGCCCACCGCAATTGCGGTGGGCTTGTTGCGGGGATGACAGGATTCGACACGGGGCAAGGGATGGGGTGCCATGCCGAGCAGCCCAACGTTAGGGGCACGAAAGGTGCACCAAGTAATAGGTTCACCATGGTGGCTAACGATTGCATCGACGCGTTAGTCGGAAGAGCAGTGGTATAGTGCGAAGGTACACTGAGGGACTAGGCTGACGGTCATAGTGCGACTGTAAACAAAGCATGTTGTGCACCCCACACCTCCCTGCTGGACGTGGGTTCGATACCCACCATCTCCAAGCACTTATGCGACTGTAGCTCAGTTGGAAGAGCACCTAGGTACGGACTAGGAGGCGTGGGTTAAAATCCTGCCAGTCGATAGTGCAGTACCCCTGGCGCGCCTGTCGTAGCATGCTAGCAGCAGTGCCCGAACGAAAGCGTTACTGCGCTCCGTGGCTGCCCTGCGCGCCGTAAGGTAAAGGTGGCAGAGTGGTCTATTTCGCCAAACTCTAAGCTTGGTTACCATCGCAGTTGGTTTGAATCCCACCATTTTCACAGCTGCCCTAGTACTGTATGAGACCATGTAGTGCGTTTTTTTGCTGTTGTTGATAATGCCATATCAACCGATACCAGACCAAGAGCGAATGCTATGCAGCGATGGCGCCATTGTGAGACTGGCCAACTCCGTCGTGGTATTTTCTCAGTAGTCCCTCTGAACACACAGTGCAAGGTAGCCGCCATGCTGCCCGCCGTGCAGCAAGCGTCCATGCGTCTATATGCAGGTGAAGAGAGTTGTTGCGCAGGTCGACTGTAATGAAGTCGCCGTTACGGACAAGCGCTATGGAGCCTCCCACGGCTGCCTCTGGTGATACATGCCCGACCACCAGGCCCCACGTTCCTCCAGAGAACCTACCGTCTGTTATGAGGCAAGCGGACTGGCCTAGGCCCATGCCAACTAGCGCTGCAGTTGGGGAGAGCATCTCAGGCATGCCAGGCCCTCCCTTTGGGCCTAGGTAAATCAGCACGACTACGTCGCCAATGCGCACGCAGCCGTTGAGTATAGCCTGAACACAGGCCTCCTCGCTGCGAAACACTCTGGCAGTGCCGCTGTGCAATAGTATGCTAAGGCCTGAAGTCTTGGCAACTGCGCCGTCTCTTGACATATTACCGCGCAGCACAACAAGCCGTCCTGTACGGTATAGCGCCATGTTAGTAGGTAGCACAACGGTAGAGCCATGGCGCTTGCGGTGCGCCGCGAGGAGCTCTGCCCCTATCGTTCTGCCCGTTATCGTGAGGCACGACTCGTCTATGAGACCAGCGAGCGCAAGCTCGTGCATAACACGAGGAACGCCGCCTGCTGAATGTAGGTCTGCAGTGCTATGCAGTCCAGAGGGCTTCATGTTACATATTACAGGCACCCTCCTCCTTATTAGCTCAACGTCGTGCAGTGAGAGAGCAGAACGAGCTGCAGCGGCTATCGCCAGGTAGTGCAGCACGGCGTTTGTAGACCCGCCGACTGCCATTACAACCGCCATGGCATTGCGAATGGACCTGTGGGTTACCACGTCCCTTGGCCTTATGCCCCGTCGCACTGCGTTGATCAGAGACCGTGCAGACGTTGAGATGGATAGCTCCCTCTCGATGCCTGTGCTCGGAGCAGTGGACGAGTAGAGCAGGGACATGCCAAGGGCCTCAAATGATGCGCTCATTGTGTTTGCGGTGTACATGCCGCCGCACGATCCTGTAGTGGGGCAGGCGTGTCGCTCCACTTCACGCATAGCGTCTATAGACATGCCCTGCCTACCCATGGCGCCAACTGCCTCAAATGAACTTACCACAGTCAGCTCCCTGGCGCCCCAGTACCCTGGCAGTATTGTGCCGCCATACAGGTAAATCCCTGGGATGTTGGCTCGGAGAAGCCCGATCATGCCACCAGGCAGGTTCTTATCGCACCCGCCTACGACTAGCAGCCCGTCCATGCTCTGCCCACAAGCACATGCCTCTATACAATCAGCGATCACCTCACGAGACACGAGAGAGAACCTCATGCCCGGCGTGCCCATTGATATGCCGTCGGATATGGTAGGGATGCCGAAAACCTGCGTCATGGCTCCATGCCTTGCCAGCATGGCTTTCGCCGCCTCGACGACGCGCTGTATGCCAGCATTGCACGGTGTTATGGTGGAGTAACCACTTCCTACGCCTATGATGGGCTTGGCAAAGTCTGCGCCATCGTACCCCATGGCACAGAGCATGGCCCTGTTCGGAGACCTGGTGAATCCATGCGTTATGCGTCTTGAGTTCGTGTTCATGCGGCCAAGTGGCGCCCATGCTTTGTGGTCAATTTAGAGTTTCAGTACCGGTGAACGTCTGGCTTAGCTGCTTCTGGTGTTAGCGCAGGCGCTATACCGGAGTGAAAGAGGCGCCGCAGCTGCACACCATGCCAGCACTTGGTTGGTACACCACTAAGCGCGCGTCTCCAACCCCTGTGCCACAGTCCACAACAGAACCGCGTAGGTACATGAGGCTAAGAGGGTCCGCAACAAGTCGTACGCCTAGCCTTGTCATGCCTGCGTCTCCTACAGTGCGGCATGACGCCAGGCAGAACTTATGGCGCATGCCTTTGCACCCGCCGCCCTTGACAAAAACCCTAAGCTGCACGGAGCTTATGCCGTGGCATGCAACCATGCCCCTCAGTCTGAGCACAGCACAGTTGGTTAGCTGTAGCACTGGCGCTATCTCTTTGAGAACTGCCTCCTTCTCCTAGCCTTGCGCAGCCCGGGCTTCTTGCGTTCCACCTCACGCTGATCCCTTGTCAGAAGCCTTGCGGATGCCAGGGGGCGCCTTAGGCATGGAGACAGGCACGCAAGCGCCCTGGAGATGCCAAGGCGCACCGCGCCAGCCTGTCCCCCAATGCCCCCGCCTTGCACGTTTGCTTTGACCACCACATGCACCGCGGCGGCATGGAGCGGCGCCGCGGCATGTCTAGCATGCGCAGCAGATCTGAAGTATAGCCCCAGCGGCATGCCATTGACTATAACGGCAGTGCAGGCTGCAGCTTTCAAAAACACCCTAGCCACTGATCTTTTACGCCTGCCAGTGCCATATCTCCAGCCAATCATCGGCGTACTGCCCCCTCATTAGCATGCACCCTTAGCATACTCATGAATCCATCCCTAAGCCGGTTCCGTGGCAGCATGCCATGTACGGCGGCTCTTAGTACTGTTGCCGGGCTTCTCAGCATTAGGTCGTGCAGCTTTGTGCGCCTTAGCCCACCTGGATGCCCTGAGTGCCTATAGTACACCTTGCCTACTGCCTTGCTGCCGCTTATCCTTACGTGCTCGCAGTTCAATACTGTCACTGCGTTGTGCGGAGCTGCGTTGTGTGCATAGCTTGCCTTGTACTTGCCGCGCAGTAGCCCTGCAACGGTTACAGCTAGCCTGCCTAGAACCATTCCGCGCGCGTCCAGCACATGCTTACCGTTGTCTTTCATTGCTCTCCCATGGTTTATGTGGCGGTGATAAGCCGGATTCAGTGTCAGAATCATCACTCTAAGCCCCTTACCTGCAGGTTCAGCACCGGGGTGCAGCGCGCCGTGCCTCCAATGCGCTGCTTGTATAGGGTTACTCCAAAGGGGCACCATTGCGGCAGGCGTTCTGCCGCGCGCTTTGCGCTCCCACCATGCCTTGCTTCAGCCGGGCTGTGCTGTGCCTTCATGTGCGCATGCATTGCTGCGTGCTAGCGTTAGCCGCACCCCAACCCAGGAGACCGGACTTTCCTTTACGCTAGGCCTGCCTAAACGGAACGCCTAGCTTGCGATTCCCCACCGCCACAAGAGCTATCGCTCGCGCTTGCCTGGCGCGCAGTGACTGTTGTACTGTTCGACGGAACAGTGTTACTTGCGGCACAGCTGGCTTCGCGCATCCATTGCATCATTAGACCCAGGCCCCACAGGATGAACGCGTAGGCGTATGCGAAGGCTGCTATAACTGATGCAGCTAAGCACGCCCTGAGCATTGGTCGTACAGACATGCCTACCCAGTCTACGCTGCGCGCTATTGCACTAAGAATGGTGCCTGCCACTGCTGCTGAGGCTGATATCCTGGCGCACAGCGATGCCCAGTGCCTTGGCGTGATGGCGTATGCTCCCTGGCTGCTTAGGCTCCTCAGTAGCAGAGCTGCGTTTAGCATAGCTCCTATGCTAGAACCCATCGCCAGCCCAGCATGACCCATGGGCAGCAGCATCAGTCTACCTGCAGCCTGCGATAGCAGTATGCACAGCAGCGATGCAAGCATCGGTGTACTGACGTCATGCCGTGCGTATAGACCTTGGGAAAGGGTGCGAGACAAAAGCATACCTAACATGCCAGGCCCATATGCAGCAAGCGGTCTGGCTACCATCTTTACAGTATGAGCGTCGAAGCGCCCATAGTTAAAAGACGCGGCCGTAGGCAGTTCTGGCAGCATAGTGAACAGCAGGGCATTGGGCGCAGACGCCAGAGCGACGATTGATAGCCCCCAGTCCATTAGCACAGCATAGCCAGCGCAGTCACCTGAGGCCCACGACCTTGATAGGCTAGGCAGCAGTATACTGCCCAGCGAGCCTCCATATAGGCCAGTTGAGAATTCAAGTAGCTTGTCTGCGTAGCTGAGACTTGAGACCAAGCCTTCTCCCATGCTGCTTACTAGGTTTGTATTTAGGAGCAGCACTGCCTGAACGACAGCCATAGTTACCAGGCCAGGCACCAGGCGTGCAACGACGCGCCGAACACCGGCATGCCCCCATGGTAAAAAGGCGCTCCAGGTATCTATTGGCATGGCCCTTGTTGATCTTACCGCAGGGTAGTACGCCACACACTGCGCTGCACTGCCTAGAACTAGCGCCCAGGGCAGTGAGTATATGGGTGCTCTAGTAGTAGCAGTGGCTAAGGTCACTACTGCAGCGAATGTTACGTTTAGCATCGTTGGTGCAAACGCGGGAAGCACATAACAACGGTGGGCGTTTAGCGCACAAGCCAGTACGGAACCAATTGACGTTGTTACGCTATACGGTAGCGCAGCTCTTAGCATATAAACAGCCCGACCGAATGAGTACACGCTTGCTCTGGCAAGATCTGGCGATATTGCTCCGGTGACCCAAGAAGCGCACAGCCCGCACACTACGGCAGCACAGCAAAGCGCTGCAGCCATGGCGCCCGCAGTGCAGCCAGCAAACCTCCGTGCATCCTCAGGGTCAGAGACGTCGTACTGGGTAAGCAGAGGAAGGAATGCCTGGTTGAATGCTCCGTCGGAGGATGCGCGTCGTAGCATGTTTGGAACCCTTGTTGAGATGTAGAAAGCATCAGTGGACTGGTTAGCTCCGTACACGCAAGCGATGAGTATATCTCTGAGCAAACTAGTAAGCCTGGTAACCAGTGTAACGCCGCCCACATTTAGCAGCACGCTTGTCAGGTCCATGTCTTTCGTTAGGAGTGTAGTTAAACTGCAAAGGTAAACCACCATGACGCTGCATGAAACGGTTACGCGTTGCGCATCGGCGCTCTATTAGGAACCGCTGCCTTAGCTCAAGGGTCGCGGCGTCAGTAGATGCAGCAAGGCATGCAATTGGTATGATGTGCAAGGAGGAGGCCTTTCGCGCGCTTGCTGCTATGGAGCGCTGCATTGACATGGCGCAAGCAAAGGGCGCTCTGCACAGGAACAACGCGGCCAGGCGTAAGCGTGCGCTGTATGCACTAGCAGCCCGCGCACGCGCAATGACGCAAAGGCCTAGACACTTCCTCCAGCTTGCCGACCTAACGGAGCGAGTACGAGGGAATTTTCGACTGTGCCAGCATGCTGCGGTGCAACAGTCGCACGAGGTGGCAGCACTAGCTACGTAACAGGGTAGGCAGTTCTGCTGTTCAGCAGTAGAACACCAGGACAAGCGCATCAATAGAGGCAGGCATGAGCATGCGATGCGGGCATGAGTGTACCTAGAAGGCAGCCACGTAGATTGCACGAGGTGAGAGCCTGATGACACCGCAATGGTCATAGGGCGCTATGCGGACGTCGTTTGCAGGGCCGGCGATCATTTAGACCAAGCCAGGCTGTCCGAGTCTACCACCGTGCCAGTGGTAAACCCACTGAGCAACGAGTACCATCGTGCCAGGTTGCCTCCTATGTGCTAACGTAGCAGAATGCAGGGGGGTGCATATCTGAGCGCTGGCTTTGGTCCTGGGAAGCTCGGGGTGCTCGTACCCCCTTTAGATGCATGCTCGGACGCTGATGCGCTATGTACCGACACCATGGCCAGCATGGGCTACCGCAGCGCAGTTCCATGCAATCAGCAGGGCTGGCGCATATGATAGCGCGTCCTGAACAGGGCTTCTCCGCTCTAGCGCTGTAGTCATGCACTGCCTCCGGAGTACAGGTTTGTTGATCTATCTTGCTCTGTCGCCAATGGGAACAGGAGCATCATTCCTCAGGATTCGGTAACAGGCTATGCCTGCAGGCCATCATAGAGCACCGGCTTGCCTAGCCTGTTGTGGCACTGCAAGGCACGCAGCGCCCGTTATGACGACGAACCTCCGCTTGCTGACCATGGGCACCTTTAGCCTAGCAGCACAGGATGAACTGCAACCGCATACCCTGGCTGCAACGGCAGTGGTAGCATAGGAGTACGACCCGGAGGCAGTGATGACTGCACCTAACCACCCTTGCCTGCATACACGACGGAGTAGGCAAGGGTACGGCACGAGGGCCCTGGCTATTATGGCCTCAGCTGCCATCCCGCTTGCACTGGCGTCGGTGGGCCTTAGCACCCTAAGGTTGCACAGCCCCAGCTTACGCTGCATGTAGCTCTGGAAAACACTTTTGTCAGGGGTAGCCTCTAGTGATATTACGCGCAGGCATGGCATCATAGCGCCTAGCGCCATGCCAGGCAGGCCTGCTCCCGATCCCATATCTACTACCGTCACTGGCATCCCCGGCAATGCTGGCCTGATGAGACTAACGACCACTGCTCCTATGGATGCTGCGTCGCAGATATGTGGCACCACTGTGCTGCGCATTGGCCCTCTGCTGGTCAGTCCGTGCGTCGCGTTCCATCTGGCTATAGAGCGCGAAAACGACACCACAGAGCGCGTGGTGTGGGCGGATAGGAGAATGCCTATCGCGCAAGCGCACCGTCCCATGTGCTCTGCAACATCCTCAGGCTTCATGGGGTGCCGAAGTAAGCACTAGCAGGGATACTGCTGCTTCGGCTGATATCCTGGCGCACAGCGTCAAGGCAGCGAGGCCTCAGCAGCAGTATCCTATAGGACTGCTCTCCTGACACCCACCTCAGCCGCGCGTAGTCTACATGCTGCTGGATGAGCACTGCGAGCCGCGCTCTGTGGTGGTGGGAGCTTATGGTCATCTCCTTTAGGCCGAACGCCAGCCAACTATGGTCGGGTACTATACCTAGCTCTCGTCCCGTCCTCGTCAGTAGCCTGTCCGCATTGTCCTCCCTTACCGCTGTCCTATCATCAACCCTGCTAGTGAACATCCTGTACGGCTCAGATACTCCATGCCTGACTATGAAGTCTATCAGTACGCCTATATAGGACGCATGCCTATGGAGGACCCATGCGGCTAACTTGGCCGAGTGCCTTGCTGCATTGACGGCAGTGACCAGCCCCTGTGCTGCAGCCTCCGGGTATCCAGTAGTTTCGTTTACTTGCTCTGATTGGTAGACACCATCCATTACCCTTGACTCAAGAGATGGGCGCAGGAGCATGGGGTCGAAGTAGTCGTACTCAACCGCATGCCCTGCGCGTGTGATGCTGCGGCATCAAGGCCAGGTATGCTGCCCCCTATCCTGGACATCAGGTCCATTCAGGTAGAGAGCCCGTTCAGGTAAAGCTCGTCGCACGACTGGCCCATAGGATCAACCAACACGGCATGGTGGCGCCTTTGCTGGAACTCCCTTCTCGAGACATGCAGTAGCGCGGCCCTCGTGACGGAGTATCCGTCCATGGCCTATGCGTGCATGTGGCGGTAGAAAATGCGGTGTGTTAAGGCGTGGTGCGCGTAAGCAAGCACGTCACTGGCCTCGTGCGCACGATAGCCCTACCAGCCTACCTTACGCCATAGGAGCAGGTGCTGCACCTGACCCTGGCGGTGTGCCTGTCGACGCCCCCTGGGCATGCCGAGCAGCTACAGGCACTCCGATAGCTCGCACCAGCGCTTGCCTAAGGTGCTTGCCCGTACCGCTGGCGTTTCTACGACGTATACCCTGGCATTGAGGAGGTCCTGCGGCAAACAACGGCAGATGCGCACTCTGCGACCATGCCAGCTAAGGTGCCTATACGATCTTGCCTCTGGTGATGTCCACCCTGCACGCTCTGTCCTGGACTACCGACAGGTCCTAGAGCGCCCTGTAGAGCTGCGCTTTACAGGGCTGCGTTTATCTGCACTGTGCATGCGTTGACCTGGCTGCGGCGCCCTTAGTCTGATTCAGGGTCATCGTGGTTATTGCATGTCAGCCAGCATGCCCATTGCCCCAGCGCGTCTATTTCCATCACCAGGTGTCCCTTCCCTATTCGTACGATGGAGGGTTGCAGCTTAGGCTACCTATGCCTTCGATGCTTGGCGTTATGACTAGAGTTGACGCCCTTGCATCGCGGATCCCAGGGCAGCCTCCATCCCAGCATGCCCACAGCCTATAACAACCACATCACACTGCGCTCCGACATGACGTGGCGCTCGTGCGCGAGGCAGCCGTATTGGGCACTTGCGCGGCAGAAGATAGGCGCATGCCGCTTGTCAGGGTCGAACTGACAACCCTTTCATTCAATGAAATGGTTGCCATCTGGAGCTAAAGCGGCCGATTAGCGTGCAAGTATGATAACCTCACACATCCTGGGGTTCCCCAGGATAGGTAGGGCTAGGGAGCTAAAGTTCGCGCTAGAGAGGTACTGGGCCAGCGGTGGTGACCAGAACGCAAGGCTGCTACACGACGTACGTGGCGAATTGTGCATGGAAGGGTGGGACGTACAGCGCGCTGCTGGGATGGACTACGTTACTGTGGGCGACTTTTCTCTCTATGACCACGTCCTGTCGACGCTGGAGCTAATGGGATGCATGCCGGTCAGGCTACGCCAGCTATCCTGCGACAAGCTAGCCTCGTATTTCGCTGCCGCACGTGGTGGTTCTGCAGGAGCAGCCATGGACATGAAGAAATGGTTCAACACTAACTATCACTACATGGTGCCCGAGTACTCAAGGGGCATGGAATTCGATCCGGGGGATGGTAGATGGCTAGCCGAGGAGATAGACATGGCACAGGCTGCTGGGCATAGAGTCAAGGCAAGCATCCTCGGACCCATCACCCTCCTATGGCTTGGCAAGGAGCGAGATGGCCTGTTGAACCGGCTAGAGTTGCTTCCTGGGCTGGTAGAGGCTTATGTTCACCTCCTGTCGCTAATGCAGGCGCGCGGCGTAGAGTGGATTCAGGTAGAGGAACCCATTGCCAGCCTGGACATACCTGACCTATGGTCAGGCGCAATGCATGCAGCGTACGACGCACTAAGCCGGAGGTCGCCTAGGCTTCTCCTAACGTCGTACTACTCATTCCCCTCCGGCTGCTTCGACATACTATGCCAGCTCCCAGTATCTGGTCTGCATGTGGACGTTACGCGCAACTTCAGGCTAGGCGCACTGCGCTGCTTCCCACGAGACATGGTTCTCTCTGCAGGCGCAGTTGATGGTAGACACGTTTGGTCGTGTGACCTATCAGCAACCGCCCGCCTCCTAGATAGGGCAAGGGACATGGCGAGGCTGGATGACCGACTGTGGGTATCAACAAGTTGCTCGCTAATGCACGTGCCAGTTGACGCAGCAACCGAGGGTGCAGTCAGCATGTCAATCAGGCCTATGCTGTCCTTTGCGATCCAGAAGGCAGGCGAGGTTGCTGCGCTGAAGCTCCGGCTGTCGCATGGCAATGCGGGCGAAGCTATCACTCGCACGTCTCCATCTCGCTCGTTTAAGCCTGCAGTCGGCTTTGGTACTGAGGACCTACAGCTCTCGCCGCGCAGGCAGCTTGGGTACGCCGACAGGGCAAGGAGCCAGCGGTCTGCCCTCGGGCTGCCTGTGCTCCCAACAACCACCGTAGGATCCTTCCCGCAAACCCCACGCCTTAGGCAGCTTAGGGTATTGCTCAGGCGTGGCAGTATAAGGCTGCAGTCTTACATGGGAGCCATTAGGGCAGAGATAGAGCACATAGTCAGGAGGCAGGCAGAGCTAGGCATGGACGTGCTGGTGCACGGCGAGGTAGAGAGAGGCGACATGGTTGAGTACTTTGGCGAGTCAATGGATGGGTTCGTAATAACGAGGAACGGATGGGTCCAGAGCTACGGCTCACGATGCGCCAAGCCGCCCATAATAGCACACGACATATCCTTCGTTCGTCCAATGACCTTATACTGGGCGTCATACGCTAGCAAGCTGACTAACCTGCCCATGAAGGGCATGGTTACAGGTCCGACCACCATAGTATGCTGGTCCTTTGCCAGGCGCGACCAATCGTACCAGGAGGTATCACTTCAGGTGGCGCGCGCTCTCCGGTTGGAGGTATCTCTCCTTGGCTCCAGCGGAGTTGGCATAATACAGATCGACGAGCCTGCGCTAAGAGAGGGCCTACCATTGCAGTGCGCCATGCGCCGCAGGTACTTAGCATGGGCAGCAGATGCCTTTGGGGTAGCATGCTCTGGCACGTCACCGTTCGTGCAGATACACACTCACATTTGCTACTCAGAGCTAGGAGACGTTCTGCATACGATGTCTAACATGGAAGCAGACGTCGTTTCCATTGAGGCCGCGCGATCAAACATGTCCCCCCTTGCTCTGCTGCGCGGGTTCCACAAGGGCGTAGGACCTGGCGTATTTGACGTACACTCGCCTCAGCTGCCATCACAGGATGCAATGGCCAGCCGCATAACGGCAGCGCTAGGCATAGTACCGCCAGAGAACTTATGGGTAAACCCAGACTGCGGACTTAAAACAAGGACTTGGGAGCAGGTAAACGCCGCTCTATCCAGCATGAGACGCGCTGTTGATAATGTAAAGGAACGGCTGCGCATTGGCTCCGGTGCGCTGCCAAGGCAGGCATGATGGGAGCGCTTTGCGCCGCAATGTCAGGCTGCGTTGACTCGACCATTGCTGCGCACATCCATGGCGAAAGTGGGGTACAGGGTGTGCGGGTTGCGACACGTTGGGCTGGGCTGCATGCGCCGCAATGGGCATGCGCATGGCGCGCCAGGCCCATCGGCTGAGTATTGGCTCCAGCGTCTTCTAACAATGCACGCTGGATCCGTTAGGGGCACAACGCCCGAACCCAGACGTTGCGCGCAACAGCGGCGTAAAGTTAGGCGCGCTGGCTGCCCTAGTGCGCTCCCTAGGCTATGCGCTACTTGCCACGGGGCACGTGTTTAACCATGCAACTGACTGCTGTAGATGCCGAACGGGACCAGTCTTCGTGCACGACTAGAGCATGCACAGCTACGCAGCATAGCTTTCCCTCTGGGCTCCTTGACTAAGCGTTTCCCTTCGTCATGGCCACCTGGCGTTTGCCTGTTTCATCTTTCTTCAACAAGGCGTTGCTACACGGTTATGCCTCGTAGCCAAGGCTGCTTCGCATCCTTCATGCGTCGGCACGTTGGCGTGAGGTGCGGTGCGATTAATGTCCAGCCTGGTACACCGCATCCTCGCACTGTGTGTAGCTCGGCGGGGTGCCCAACGTGCACGCCTGCCAGGCTGCTTGTGCGTTACTTTCATGGGCGCCAGGTCACCAGGGCATGCGCTTTATGCCACGTGTGCAGCGGTGTGCGGGAGTCACTAGATCCCATAGAGGCGTACGACGTACGCAGTGCAATCATCGGGATTGCATAACGTTCATAGTCGTGAACAGCGTGTGTTGTGACGACGTGTGCTACTGCCTGCGGTAGGCACCATGCAGGGCTGAGGCTCGCTCCGCCCGATGTAGCGAATCACTACTGCGATAAACTCACCGCCTGTATGGTTCAGTGAAGTCAGGAGGTGAGTACTCTCTATCCTCAGGAGCTTTCTGGAATAGACGCGCGCATCGTTGCCAAGTCGGCCTCATACTAGGCTTCGGCGAGCTGTCTGGAGAGGTGGTCGCCACTGCCAGGGAGGCAGCAGAGGCTGGTGCTTGTCCGTAGGCTCTCCCTGTCGCCGTCGCATCGCTGGCCGTGCTCTTACTAGTACCTGAACGCTATACTGGCGGCAAACTTCTGAGGAGGGCTTCCTGTACTTCCGCGCCGGCCCTCATGTTAGGTCCTCGTTCGACGCATGGGGCTCTTTTCTGTCCTGGCCCTCCTCAGGTTGGCCGATGTGGATAGGGCTCGAAGAGCGGCAACGGTCTCTGCCCACCCCATGCAGCCATCGGTGACGCTGGTCCCATAGGCAGCGTGCGGTAGCATGGTCGCGCCCTCGTGTATGTAGGACTCCACCACCAGGCAGGCTGTGTCGCGCTCGCCATCACGGAGCCGGAGTGCAACGGCGCAGCACACGAACGCCTGGCGCGTGTGGTCCCTTAGGCTGTTGCCATGGCTAGCGTCTATGCCCACGCGTCCTGCCATGCCTGCTGCAGACAACTCAGTGCGCGTGCGGTCTGAGTGTGCTGCGCCGTAGTTTGGCGACGCGCCCCCCCTCAGCACAGCAGTGCAGTAGGGATTTCCGACGGTGCGAGCTATGCCAGCACCCCACAGAAGCGAAGGGGATGGGTGCGCATGGCGTGCCGCAACTGCTGCGCGCACCGCTGCAGTTGCGTTGCCAGCAGTGTCGTTCTTCATAAGGATAGCGTATGGCGCATAGGAAGCTAGCTCCCTATGCGGCTGCGACTCAACAGTGCGCGCTCCTATGGCGCCACAGGAGAGCAGGTCAGCCATACTTAGCGCTGCAGGTAAGCTAAGGCACTCCGCGCATGCAGGAAGCCCTAGCCTGTTTGTATATAGCAGGAGCTTCCTTGACATCCTGAGGCCAAGTGCTATGTCACCCGTTCCTGCAGCGCGTGGGTCAACGAGCAGTCCCTTCCAGCCAAGGATAGTTCTTGGCTTCTCGAAGAACGCCCGCGCCACAGTAAGCAGCGTTCTGCCGTGCAGGTGTCTCTGCACAAGCAGCCTGGCATAGTACTCGGATGCGCTGGCTGTGTCATAAACTGAGCAGGGCCCCATGATCGCGAGCAGCCTGTCGTCATTGCCACAGAGCACGCTTCGCACTTCGTGTCTGCTGCGCATAATGAACCCATTGAGCCTGTCGTGCATCATTTGCGAGACGTGGTGCACCCGACATTGTAACCGCCATCTTATCAGTTGTGCTTTTCTCGTTGATTGAACGCCCTACGCCAGTTGCATGGTGCACGGCGTGCCCCAGTGCAAAATCACGCCCGCATCCACAGCAGCCCAGAGATGCATTGCAGTTGCTGCACACCCAGCCCGGATATGGAAGATAGCATGAGGGCAACAAGTGAGAGCATGGGCGGCGTAGGGCACGGCCATGCCACAAATGCCGAGGGTTATGTATGGAGGGACGTAGGCGCGCGAGGAAGGATAGCAGACCTAGAGTGCATGCTATCCAGGGCCAGGTCGGATGCTGAGGGCGCAAGGAGGAGGTACGAGGGCGGTGCGGCGAAGCTGAGGCTATTCTCTAGCGAAGACATGGTAAGGCAGGTGCTCCCGGTAATGGACAGCATAGAGAGGTCTTTGCAGGACGATACTGGAGCAGGCATGAAGGAGGGAGTAGAGCAGACAGGAAGGCAGCTACGCGCAATGCTTCATAGGAACGGAGTTGATGTCATACACCCCCAGGATGAGATGTTCGACCCTAGGCAGCACCAAGCAGTGGCGGTAGTAGAGGCCGAAGGCGCGGATGGCATGGTCGTATCTGTACTCCAGAAGGGCTACCGCCAGCACGAGCGCGTACTGAGGCCAGCAATGGTCGTCGTATCCAAGGGAAAGGAACGTGAGGCCACAGATACCGTAAACCCTACACATGGTCTAGCATGATGAAAATCATTGGCATCGACTTAGGTACGACCAACTCTTGCGTCGCCGTGATGGAAGGCGAAAGGCCTAGGGTCATAGAGAATGCCGAGGGCTCCAGGACCACGCCTTCCGTGGTGGCTTATCAGGACAACGCAGAAACAATAGTCGGGATTCCGGCCAAGCGGCAGGCTGTGACAAACCCCAAGAACACGCTCTTTGCAGTAAAGAGACTCATTGGCCGGAAGATCGGCGACAGGGAGGTACAGAGGGACATAGGCACATTGCCTTACAAGGTTGTAGGCTCAGATAACGGGGATGCTTGGATAGAGGTTAGGGGTGGAAAGGTTGCCCCGCAGCAGGTTTCTGCTGAGATTCTGCGCAAGATGAAGAGGACTGCAGAGGACTACCTAGGCGAGACTGTAGACGCGGCTGTGATCACTGTGCCTGCATACTTCAACGATAGTCAGAGGCAGGCGACCAAGGATGCAGGCAGGATAGCCGGACTCGACGTGCGGCGCATAATAAACGAGCCCACTGCAGCAGCACTGGCTTTCGGTCTGGACAAGACCGACAAGAAGGACAGGAAGGTTGCAGTGTACGACCTTGGAGGCGGAACGTTCGACATATCTGTGATAGAGATAGCTGACGTGGATGGTTCTCAGCAGTTTGAGGTACTATCAACCAACGGCGACACTGCACTGGGTGGCGAGGACTTCGACAAGAGGGTGATAGAACACGTTGTAGCTGAGTTCAAGAAGGATAATGGTACCGATCTTTCGAAGGACGTCCTTGCCCTCCAGAGGCTTAAGGAGGCAGCAGAGAAGGCAAAGATAGAGCTCTCTTCATCTCCGCAGACAGAGCTCAACCTGCCCTACATCACCGCCGACATGGGAGGGCCGAAACACCTGAACGTTAAGCTAACGTGCGCAAAGCTTGAGTCGCTGGTAGAAGACCTGGTGGAGAGGACCATAGAGCCGTGCAGGACGGCGCTTAGGGATGCGAAGCTATCAATGGAGGACATAGACGACATAATACTAGTCGGCGGGCAAACTCGTATGCCCCTCGTCGTTCGCCGAGTAAGGGAGTTCTTCAATAGGGAGCCGAGGCGTGACATAAATCCGGACGAGGCTGTTGCAATTGGCGCTGCGATACAGGGGCAGGTCCTATCCGGCGAAAGGAAGGACGTCCTACTGCTTGACGTAACGCCACTATCCCTAGGAATAGAGACTCTGGGCGGCATAATGACAAAAATGATTTCCAAGAACACCACCATCCCAACCAAGTGCACCCAGGTATACTCAACTGCTGAGGATAACCAGCCATCAGTCACCATCAAGGTGTTCCAGGGCGAGCGTGATATTGCTGCAAAGAACAAGCTGCTTGGAGAGTTCAACCTAGAGGGCATACCGCCTTCCCCGCGCGGCGTGCCTCAGATAGAGGTTACGTTCAACATAGACGTAAACGGCATACTGCACGTTTGCGCCAGGGATAAGGCCACTGGCAAGGAAAACAGGGTTGTCATCAGGGCAAGCTCAGGCCTCACCGAGCCAGAGATAGCAAAGATGGTGGATGAGGCTCGGGCGAACGAGGAGGAGGACAGGAGAGTGCGCGACCTTGTGAAGGCCAGGAACCAGGGCGACTCCCTTGTTCACAGCACCAGAAAGTCGCTGCGAGATTATGGCAGCAAGCTTAGCTTAGAGGAGAGGTCAAGGATAGAGGAAGCCATCAAGGCACTAGATGAGGTACTTAGATCAGACGATAAGCAGCTCATAGACTCAAAGCTCAAGGATCTAATCGAGGAGTCCAGGGTGATAGGCGAGAGAATGTACGCCGCAAAGAACGCGCAGGATGCCGGAGAGCCCAAGGGGAGCAGCGCTCGCGCAGACGAGGTCGTGGACGCAGACTGCACAGAGGTTGGCAAGTAGCAACCACGCCAGGCCTGCGCTCGCGCATAGCCTCCTCACCGCCGTACCGTGATGGGCAGGGACTACTATAGCGTGCTTGGGGTAGATAGGGGTTGCAGCGACGCCGATATAAAGAGCGCTTACAGAAAGCTCGCCATGAAATACCACCCGGACAGGAACAGGGCAGATGGCGCGGAGGAGAGGTTCAAGGAGATAAAACAGGCGTATGAGACGCTGGGCGACAGCAAGGCAAGGGCGCGGTACGACATGTGCGGCGCTTCGTACGGCGCCGCGCACAATCCTGGCACGCATGGCGCATTCGAGGACTTCGGTTGTCCCATAGAGGACATCTTCGTCGACATATTCGGCCGACACATGTCGGACAGGGCCGCTAAGAGGAAGGACGCCAGGGGCAGAGACCTGGTTGGCAGGGTGGAGGTTACGCTAGAGCAGGCCGTTCTCGGGCATGAGACAGAGGTGCATATCACAAGGCTGACGTACTGCGAGAGCTGCAATGGCTCAGGGTGCGAGCGCGGCACCAGACCAGCCAAGTGCAGTGCTTGCGATGGCGTAGGAGGTTCGTACACGTCGCAGGACATCTTCTCTGTGTACCACGATTGCGTAGCATGCGGAGGCGCTGGCACTGTGATAGCACGTCCGTGCGAGAGCTGTTGTGGCACGGGTAAGGTAAGGTCAAGGAAGCGGCTATCAGTGAAGATACCAAGGGGGGTTGACAGTGGTACCAGAATAAGGCTGGCAGGATATGGAGACGCCGGGGCATCTGGATCGTACGGCGACCTACTTGTCGAAGTAGCCGTAAAGCAGCACCCCATCCTGGAAAGGCGTGGTGACGACATACACTGCACGGTTCCAATCAGGCTGACCACTGCCCTGCTTGGTGGCAGCATCAGCGTGCCTACTATTGGCGGAGCCGTGTCGTTCAACGTGCCGCAGGGTACGCAAGGAGGCCGCGTGTTCAGGGTTAGGGGCAAGGGCGTTGGCGGAACCAGGTCTAGGGTGCCAGGCGATCTGTACGTCCACGTCCAGATTGAGGTTCCGGTGAAGCTGAGCGAGGCCCAGAGGGAAATAGCAAGGAGCCTAGAGAGGTCATTGCAGGGCTGTGCGCACAGCTACCCAGCAATCAGGGACTGGACAGACAAGGCTAGGGCAGCATGCGGCCCCCGCTGCGTAGGCGACTATCGCGCATAGGCCTAGCGGCCAATTGCGCCTGCTCGACCTGGGATCGAACAAGGGGTCCAGCGGATTAACAGTCCGCCGCTCTGCCGCTGAGCTATCGAGGACGTGCGTTGCTCCTATATCCTGAGTAGGTGGATCTTGCGCCTGACGCTACGCCACCTATCCGCACACCTTAGCCTATCCCTCCTAGCCCTTACTGCGGGCCATAGCATGGCAAGCTCCATATTTATCCTGGCGTAGTGGCACGATCCAATGGGCGCAGCGCTCGCGGGGTGCACTGCCCCTGCTGGGCATTCACGCGCGCACATAGAGCAGTCCACGCACTCGCTCTGGTCTATTGCCAGGAAGTTTGGCCCCTCCTTGAAGCAGTCCGTGGGGCATACGCTTACACAGCACGTGTACTTGCAGTTGATGCAACCCTCCGTCACTATGTGTGCCATGCTTACGTGGGCTGGGCGTAGCAATTGCGATCGGCGCAATGGCGTTCCGTGCATCCTGTTCGAGAATGATGCCATTGCCGCAGGGGACGTGGTGCCAGGAGCGCAATGCACTGCGCTCTCCAGACGCAGTTGCCATGGCCAGGCTGCTGCTGTGCACCACGTCCCCTCAGGCTGCACCATAGGCTCAACGTAGGCGCATCTGGTGTTCTGGTTGAGTGCAAGGGCAGGCGCAACACGCCGTGGCCAAGGCATTGGAGGTGGTGCAGCACGTTTGCGCACCGCATATCTATGGCGCGACACCTGCACTTGATCCAGCAGTGCCCGCTGGGCCTGCGTGCTCTCACACTGATAAGGTGCGTAATGGCTGCCTATATGCAGGCTCTGCTGGATGCCCGCCTATGACCTGAAAGCACCAGGTGAGTGCGCATTGCGCCAGCATGCTGCACCATGCGGATATAACCATGATTGCACCGAGGCTCAGGCTGCTGTGAGGCTTCACGCACCGCAGCCACATGGCTGCAAGGTAGCCATGTCTGCCCTGGAGCAGAGCCCCGGTAGTGTGAACGCTTAACACGACCGACATATGGCCGTACCTAAGCGTAAGAAGTCGCCGTCGAGGCGCAACATGAGACGGCGCCATAGGAAGCTGAAACTTCCTGCCGTCTCCTCCTATTCTGATGGCAATATGCACCTAAGGCACTACGCCACAGCAGCAAGGCGTAACGATGGTCAGATGAGCCATGAAAACAAGCAAATGTCAGTAGTGGAGGGAGATCTAAATGGATAGGCTCGAGTCTCGCATCATGCGCATACTCGATGACCGCATCGGCGCACTGGGTGGCATAGGTTACGAGGCTGCCCTGGTTCGCCATGGCATTGACTCGGTGGATATCATGGAATCCCTCGTTGATATAGAGTGCGCGTTCGATGTAGAGTTCGAAGACGGCATGCTTACGGAGGACCTGAGCATCCGGGATGTGGTAGACGCAACGCGACGCCTCGTGCACGTACCCATGGAGCCAAAGGCTTACCCATAGAGCCAGGGCTGGCTGTAGGTATGCAGCACTCCGCGTGCACCAGCCGTTTCCTTGGTATGCCAGAACCAGGTTTTAAAGGTACCGTACCAATGGTACACGCAGCGCTGTGCTATGCGTGTCGCAGCCATAGCGCCGATTGCTGCCTTGCTTGCGCCTTCGCACCATTGCATGCAGGCATAGGGCTTGCATACAATGCTTCCTGGGGTGGAAGCATTGTGCAGTGCTCATGGCTGCCATGCTACCTGCCAATGGGCAGGGTGCTACACCCACCAGCATTTTGCGCACCAGCAATCAGCGCACGACTCTACGCCGATTGCGGATTGCATGCACTCCCATCCAACACAACCAGGGCACGACGCCATGGCGTCATGGCGGAGTGCCAGGCGGAAGTAGCTCAGTCGGCAGAGCGTAACTATGCCAAGGTTAAGGTAGCGAGTTCGATTCTTGTCTTCCGCTCACGCGGCGCGATAGCAAAGTGGCCATGCGGTAGCCTGCAAAGCTACTCACACCGGTTCAATTCCGGTTCGCGCTTTAGTGTGCGATGCAGCAGCGCGGGCACGGTCTCTGCGGTCGCCCGCGCGATGTACTGTGCCTGGCTTGGCAGTGCATCAGCTAGGCGGCCCACCTACAGCACGCAGCTCTCGCTGGAGGGTGGCGCAATGAATTGCGGCAACTGCGAGTGCGACGACATGCCTGAGGATGATACCAATGACCACAACCGCAGACCAGGGGCGCGCGATGCGCTGAAGCTATGGGCAGCTCCAGTGCTCCCGCCCCCCAGCAACACGCGAACGCAGCATGGCTCCGCGCTGCGTGCCACTCGGAGCGCTTGAGCAGCGCGCGTGTTATGCGTTCGTAGTGCCACCATCTATGAAGCAGGTACCTCTATGTTAACATCGTCGCCTACCATGAGGGTGCCAAGCGTGCACCTGAGCAGCGTTACACGAACCAGGTTCACGCGGCACGTCCAACCATAACCCCCTAGGTCTGGTCCTATGGCAGTTAGCGCTGCGCCATCTACTACGATTGCGCCCTTGTGAACAATTGGCCTGCCATCGTATCTGCGTACGCCCATTGCTAGCCTAACGGAGCCTCCATCGGAACGGGTGGCCATTACCTTGCCGGTGCAAACTACGTGACCACTGGCTATCGTTCCGTGCAGCAGATCAGAAGGTGCAGTGGGCAGCTCTACGTTCGTGCCCCGTGCCGCACCTGAGCATCCTTAGCTGCCTGAGACTGTCGTACGACATGCAAGCTCCGATCATAGGCCCCACTGCCCTGCAGACCGTCATGCAGGCACCGCATACACTATCTCCAGGCCTGAGGCCATAGGAAGCCGCATGGGATGCGACCCATAACGGGACGCCAGTAGACCGTCTAACAACATCAGCACCGCTGCACACTACCACGCCCATTGCCCTAAGCCGGTGAACATGCTGCCGTGTCCGCTGTGTTCGCTCCGGGTGTTAGTGTTGCAGCAGCGCGGCGCTCGTAACAGCATGCAGGCAGCGCTCGTCCTTGAGGTCGCCGGCTATGAATCGCCAGCCTACCTGTGCTCTGTCGCAGCGCGCAGGCAGGCTCCTTGCGCCTGCCCCTACCTGTCCTAGAGCTCAGCTCCTGTGCTTTGCCTAGGCGCCATGAACAACCAACGTGCGGGCTTGGGCTGCAAGGAGCCGCATCGCAGTCGCCAACCCACGGCACAGCACTCCTATTGTGTGCCAGTACGTAGCATGCAGGCCAGCGTGCCGCCAAGCAGGCCTACCGGAGCACTGACAGGCGTTGTTAGCATGGTCGGCATGCCATGAGCTAGGCGTGCGCAGTGCGTAGCGCGGTGGTTAGGCAGGCCTTCGCTGCGCTGCCGTTAGGCCTGCTTGACCATACCCCACTGCTGCCCATTGAGTCATAAGAACATAGGCTAGGGCTTGTACGCCCCTACGCTATGATCAGGCCATATCGCACGACGTCAGGGATACGCAGAGGCCATTCTAAGGCTGGCCTACCGTTCGACTTAGGTTCACAGTGCTGCTCAATGCACACAGGGCTACTGCAGCCAATCATTCTGCGAGCTATGGGGAGCTGCGCCCGTCGCACGCCTTTGCGCATTGCGCAGCTAGCCTAGTTCTGCCATAACTAGCGCTAGTTATGGCAGCGCGCTCCATCTAGCTCCGCTATCTATGCTCAGGTGCGCTATCTAGCAGCAAATGCTGGATGCGCATGCTGCCTGGGCGGATACTCTGAGGTGCACGCGCCGTATGTTGCTAGGGCAGCTGTGCTTAGGAGGTCAGATTCGAGGCAGAAATGGCTGCGACAGCTCCTGGCATACCGCCGTGCAGTAGGTACATCATTCCTACATCAGATGCTGAAATGGCAAACCTGAACGCAGGCTCAATGCGCACACGCCGTGCTAGCATTGCTATGCAAACAGCTGGATGCAGCGCATGCACCAGTTCGACAAGGTGGAGAATTCCCCTAACGCGCAGCCGCCAACAAGCATGCCATGCTGCCGAGGCTGCTAGGCCAGGCAGAGTGCGTGCTGAGGCTCTCGGCCTGCGCGACCTTGTGGTAGCGCTCAGCGAGATCTGGGCGGATGAGCGGCCAAGACGTATGATATCGATGCGGGATGCCCAGCGCTAGCATGCACAGGCAGCTTTAAAGCTGCTCCAACACCTCGTTGCTACAGCCTGAGCCTGGACTGCGCGCCGTGCCTCTGATGCACATGTTCAACGGATCTGGGCTGGCTGTGTGCAGTACTTTAGAGCTAGCAGCAGTGCCCGAACGAAAGCGTTACTGCGCTCCGTGGCTGCCCTGCGCGCCGTAAGGTAAAGGTGGCAGAGTGGTCTATTTCGCCAAACTCTAAGCTTGGTTACCATCGCAGTTGGTTTGAATCCCACCATTTTCACAGCTGCCCTAGGGGCATAGTGGGCACACCGGTTCCCGTGAGCTCCAGGATGCCCAGTAGCCCATATCTTACCACTGTGCATGCGTTGACGCTGGAAGCAAGGTCCGCCACGTTGAGCTGCCCTGCCCTATCCCATGGTCGTAGAGACGTGGTTTCTCCGTCCATAGTAGCAACGTCAGAAGCATAGGCCAGGGCTGTTGAGAACGTGTCCGCCGGTGTGTGTGGGGCTTCCCTGCGTAGCGTCAGCGTAACGTCTCCAGTTGCGAAGCGTGCTATCCAGCGCTCCATGGAGTCTCGTAGCATCATGGCCGAAGGGCTATACCACCTCCCGGCGTATAGAGACCGGCCCAGGCAAGATCCGCAGCGCCTGTAGTAGGCTATGGCACTCGCATCGTGCGCGCATGTAAGCAGCCTATCGTACGCGGCGTAGAGGATAGTCAACCCTGGCGCCTCGTACACGCCCCTGCTCTTGAAGCACAGGATCCTATCCTCTACCTGGTCACTCATGCCAATGCCGTAAGATCCCCCAAGGCGGTTTAGGTCCTGTAGCAGCTCAGCTGTGCTAGCATAGGGCTTGCCATCCAGTCCTATAGGCCATCCCTCGTTTAGCGTTAGCGTCAGGCGCCTTGTGCGAGGAACTGTGCCCTTACGGCTCGGGGTGCTCGGCCTTACGTCGCACGGGCCAGAGTCTAGCCTCTCAATGGTCTTGCCTTCGTAGCTGATGCCAAGGAGGCTTGCGTCCATGGAGTATGGGAGCGCCTGGCGTACGCCCCAGGCCAGCCCGCACGACGATACGAACCCCTCGAGCATGTCCCTGCTTCCCATGGAGCAGACGAAGCCTGTGTCGAGCCACGGCTTGTAGACCCTAAGTCCCGGGTGCCACAGTGAGCTGTATATGTTGAAGCGCTCTATGTCATTGCCTTTGTAAGTGCTTCCATCGCACCAAATGTGTATGCCATCCTGCTCCATTCGCCGGGATATGGCAACCCCTATGATGGCGCGGCTTATGGGTGTGGTGTTGAGGTAGTAAGAGCCTGCGGTGCTAATATGGAAGGCGCCACAGCGCACTGCACTAACGCCGGCACACGCAATGTGCTCCCTGCAGTCTACCAGCACTGCCTTCTCTGCTCCGAATGGAATGGCCCTCTCAGCCATTCGGTTTAGGTCAGGCTCGTCAGGCTGGCCTGTATGCGCTAAGTAAGCATAGGGCATAGCGCCCTCGCGCCTTATCCAGCACAAGGTTGCACAAGTATCTAGGCCACCGGAAAATGCAACGCCGACCCGTTCTCCCCTTGGCACATGGCTAATGATCCTGGCCATTCCTACGATGCAACGCCGTCAGTTCCCATATAGCTTCGCTTGGATATGCGCTCCTCCAGGCAGTGTTCGCTCGAGTCTCAGCAGCAGGGGATTGGTTGTGGGCCGTGCGCTGATGCTAGGGCTGCGCAGCAGCGTAGAGGGCAGATGCCGGGCACGGGCGACGCCTTATGGAGGCAGCCGCGCCCATTACCACCAACGCAAATTGGGCTGGCGATGATTACTAGGTCTATAACCATACCAATAGTTACTGAGAGCACACGCTCAGGCGAACGGAGCGTGGACATATTCTCACGCCTACTTAAGGAGAGAATCATCTTTTTAACTGGCGAGATTAATGACAACCTATCCAGCGTGGTAGTTGCTCAGCTCCTCCTACTGGAAAGCGAAGATCCAACAAGGGATATACACTTGTACATAAACAGCCCAGGTGGGTACATATCGTCTGGCATGTGTATATATGACACCATGCGGCATGTCAGGCCGTGCGTTTCTACGCTGTGCGTAGGGCGGGCTGCAAGCATGGCTGCCTTTCTACTTGCAGGAGGTGCGAGGGGTAAGCGGTACGCACTGTCTAACTCGCGCATAATGATACACCAGCCACTGGGCGGTATGCAGGGACAGGCATCGGATATCGAGATACATGCCCGGGAGATCCTCACGCAGAAGGAACACCTAAACCAGCTCCTTGCCATGAACACCGGACAGAGCGTGTCGAGGATCACCACAGACACCGATAGGGATTACTTCATGTCTAGCCATGAGGCTAGGGCCTATGGCATAGTGGACTTTGTCCTGGGTGGATAGCCGTGTGTAGCAATGACAGGGCCGTGCGTGCCTGCTCGTTCTGTGGAGGCAGGCTTACTCCCGATGGGACCATGCTTGCCAGCAAGGCAGCATCGATATGCTCGGGGTGTATAAAGGCAGGCTGCATCCTAGCGCAAGCTGCTGAGACAAGGATGCGCACGCCGTGCCAGCCGCGCCCCGATGCAATACTGGCTGAGCTGGACAGGAATGTAATTGGGCAGGATAGGATAAAGCGCATCATATCGGTCGCAGTGTACAACCACTACAAGCGCATCGAAGCCGATGGTTGCTGCAATGAGCGCCACGGCATATCAAAGAGCAACATATTACTGGTTGGCCCCACCGGATCAGGCAAGACACTCATAGCGCAGACAATGGCCCGGTTTCTAAGGGTGCCCTTCGCGGTCGCTGATGCAACAACCCTAACGGAGGCGGGCTATGTTGGAGAGGATGTAGAGGGCATACTGCTAAGGCTCCTGCACAGCTGCGACTTCGATGTGGACATGGCGCAGAGGGGCATTGTTTACATTGACGAGATCGATAAGATCTCCAGGAAGCAAGGCAGCCCCATGGCGACACGCGACATATCAGGCGAAGGCGTGCAGCAGGCGCTCCTTAAGCTCCTGGACGGCACAGTAGCCGTAGTTCAATGCCTTGGCGGCAAGAGGTTCCCCGATGCAGACTATATACACCTGGACACAACCGACATACTGTTCATATGCGGCGGCTCGTTCGAGGCAGCGACAAGGGCTGCCTCCATGTCCACACCCCCTGGCTGCGTAGGCTTCACAAGGCCGATTGCCATTAGAGCGCGCAGGCCCATGACGGCACGAGAGCTCATCAAGCACGGCCTTATACCGGAGCTTGTTGGCAGGCTTCCAGTGGTTGAGGTGCTTCAGGAGCTTACTGAGGACGACCTCATTAGGATAATGGTAGAGCCTAGCTCCGCGCTACTATGGCAGTACAGTGCGCTACTCGGCCTCGAAAGCGCCTGCCTTGCCATATCGACTTCCGGACTCAGGCGCATAGCGCACAGGTGCATGTTGCTCGGCATAGGAGCACGGGGCCTGAGGTCCATTATGGAGCACTTACTCGTAGACGCAATGTACGAGATACCAATTGCCCATGGCAGCACCTATGGCATACTGCTTGATGAGCGCGTCGTCCGTGCTATGAGGGGTCCATTCATGCTATACCCACGCCCCATATAGCATGCACCTAGGGCGCATGCCTATACACCATCTGGTGCTTAGCTCAGCGGCAGAGCGGCGTCCTTACGCTGCGCAGGTCGATAGTTCGAGACTTTCAGCACACATTGCGCATGGTGCCACGCTTATCCACTGCCTCTGGCGATGCGCACGTGCCACGCTGGCCTGAAGGCCCTTGGCTCATGCAGACTTCGCATGCCTGCTACCCTGTGCCTATAGTAGCCGCATAGCCGCGACGTCCAGAACCTTATGGATGCAGCCCTTAGCGCCTCTATTATGCACGACCGCTCTCTACACGCAAGTGGACGCAGCGTCTGGTAAGCATGGAGAGTAGCCCTTGCCATGTCCCAGCGCTCTCGGCCTGCGCAGTGCGCACGCCAAGCCTCGGACAGTATGGCTGTATCCATGACCATCTGCCCGCAGCCGGCAAAGTGGAAGTCGAAGCACCCGCTTAGCCTCTCCCTGGCAGTACGGCTCGGTGCCACCAGTGATACGTTGTCCTGGAAGAGGTCGTAGTGGCACAGCCCCCGAGGCAGCCTATCGTACCCCGGAGATAGCACTAGGCGTGCAAGGAGCGACGTCTCGTGCTCAAGAGCATGCTGCGAGCCTCGCGGTGAGTGCGAGGCGGCCAGCCTAGCGCTCGAGCGCACCCAGGCCTCTCCGTGTATATGAGGGCAGTAGTACATACACCCCCAGCATGCCAAGTGCAGCACTGCAAGCGCGGCTGCTGCGCGTGAGGCCGCAGCCTTGCCGGCAAGTAACGCAACTCTGCCAACCAGGTTAGCACCTGCTACTAATATCATGCCACCCACTGTTGCGCACAACGGGGCATTCGTGCAACAGCATGGCGACGGGGTTGGTAGCCCGTTCAGGCACAGCGCATAAGCCAGGCACGCGCTGAAGCTTGGCGCAGCAACCGAGCTTGCTTCTAGCACCGTAGCGACAAGCCGCCGTTCCAAGGTGTGAACGTAGAAGTTGCTGTTCTCGGAGCCCAGCACAGTCCCCCGGATGCTCCTGACCCCACCCTGACCGAACTCATGCACGCACCTTCCTATGGCCGAGCGCGGTAAAGCCGTGAACACAGCCATCATGCAGCCTCTGCCATGTACGCCAGGCTGCGGTGCATGGCACGGTTGGGCTTAATTGCACGTGCCGCCTTGTCGATGCACTCCCCCATGGCATCGTCGAGCTGAGGCACCGCGCTGCCGCCTTGCGCTCCAATGCCTCCAATGACGCGCGTCGTGTATCCTGAGGCAACAATAGCAGCCATTGTCCATCCTATCGCTGCAACGTGCGCCGATGTATGATCTACAGCACTGCACCTACGGTTCTCCAGTGGCGATAGCGCTCGGATAAGGCCTACCTCCACTGCTGTCCCAATTCCTGGGCTCACGGTGCAATCGCTGATGTTATTGCCGCCAGCACGAGCACGCTGAAGCAAACCGCAGTGGTTTGCCGGCGGTTTGCTTGGTGAAGGTGGGACTGGGCGGCAAGCTCTGGCACAACGCAGCCATGGCGCAGTGGCATGGCGCCATTGCGTGAGGACTCGCTAGACACCAGCCCTAGCTGCAAGTCGTAGACTGCCATGCACGCGTCGTCGAAGGAGCTCTCCACGCCTGCGAAGCTGGCTTAAGCACTACTGCACCGCAGGCCTATGGTGCAGTCGTGGCGCGCAAACACAACCATGCGGTTATATGAGCACAGTAGTTGTAAGAGACACTGAGACGTTCGAGGCTGCGCTAAGGCGGTTCAGGCGCTTGGCCGAGAGGAGTGGTATGCAGTCTGAGCTACGGCGCAGGGCTGCTTACGAAAAGCCAACCGCAAGGAGAAAGAGGAAGAGAGCTGCGGCGATCAAGAGGAGCATTAGGCGGCGATCTGCGCGATAGCCCAGCCAGGCTGCCTGTACCCCAGGACTGCGTGCCGCATGGAACGCAGGGCGCAGAGCGCAACGCGGAGGCCATGTTCACCGTCGGTCCTGAGAGGCCTTACGACGTGCGGCCTCCGCGTTGCGCTGGCGCATCCAGGGTCCGTGCTGCACGCGCTGCGTGCTTCGGCGTTTGCCGTAGCTCGGGGAAGTTCACGCGCACGCTTCTGCATTGAGGGCCTCAGCGCAGGCGCCATGCGACCAGTGCTGTGCTGCCATGCACCTAGGCATGCGATAGCATGGGGCTCAGTGCTGTCACGTCTGCGCCGCATAGCCAGCGCTCTGCACGACCGCATTGCGCCACAGGCTTCGGGGATGGGTCAGGCGTGCATCCTTTGGCGCATCGGCTCCCGTATCACCGCTTTCAAGCTAGCCCCACGCGCAGTTGCTATGCTAGAGAGTGCGCTGCGGCCCAGCGTGCCAGCGCTCTCTCTAACCTGCGTCCATTGCTCAACTGCGACCGTTTGTGCAGTTGTAGACACCATCGGGACCAGGGCCAGATGTCTAAAGGACGAGGCAGTCTGCCTGCACATGGAGCTGGTAAGATGCATAGCAAAAAGGCATGCAGCCAGGAGTATGCGACTTGGCGACCTGATTCAGGAGGGGGTTGTGGGGCTAGTGAGGGCTTTGGATAGGTACAGGTGCAAGGGCGGCTGTCAGTTCACGACATACGCTTCTTGGTGGGTTAGGCAGCACGTCGTGCGCGCATCCCTAGCGCGCCAGTGGGATGGTCGAATCCCCCCCGCCCTGTATGGCATGCTGTGCCGAATAAGGATGGTGGCAGCAAGCCTCATACATCGCAACGGACATAGACCCACCCCTTCTCTCGTGGCTCGCGAGCTTGGCATACCTGCACACGCTGCCGATAGCGCTCTGCTCGCGCTATCGGCATACCATGGGGGCCGTTCTATGCCTGGTGCCGTGGCGGACCTGGTTGCTTGTATGGGCGAGGTGCATGCCCGCAACGCGGCTGCTGCGCGTGAGGCAAGCGGTGCACGCAATGTCGGAAGCGTAGCTGCAATGACGGTCAGGGAGGCGTCAATCCTGAGGCTGAGGCTTGGTGCATGGGTCGGAGCACGGCTCACGCTAGGCGACATAGGCAGGAGGTTTGGCATAACGCGCGAGCGTGTTAGGCAGATAGAGGCGAGGGTGCTCAAGAGGGCTCGCCGGCCAATGCTGCCATGCTGCGCAGGCCTGTAGCTCAGCTGTAGAGCGCTATAACCACGGGGTAGCGGCCGTTGATCGACCCCAACCAGGCCTAAGCACACTGCGCGCAGTGCGATAGCCCTCCGGCAACCATGCGCTACGTGACGTTGGCAGTTGCGATGCCGTATGGCATTGCGCAGCTGCGTATTGCGGCAACCAAGGTCGATCAAACGAAAACGGCATCTATGCCGTCCTGTAGCGCGCCCTGCATGTCAGCTGTGCAGCGCGCGTTGTGCTCGTGACGTGTGGTTACGGGGGATGCAGGCACAGCTAGCCAGAGCTGCCCTCTAGCCAAGGCAGCATGGCGCCTAAGGCTGGCCATCTAGCTGCAGACCACCCCACTACGCCGTAGCACACAGCATGGGGTGCGATGGTCACGACATGTACCTCAGCTCTGCCATTACTGCATCGCCGACTTCTGATGTGCTAGCACAGCTGGCCTTGCCATAAGGGACGCCTTGCGCTGGCAGAGCCCTAGCAACACGCTCAACGGCAGCCTCAACGAGGGCAGCCTCGGCGTGCCAACCAAGTGCGTGCCTGAGCAGCATTGCTAGGGAAAGGATAGCGGCTATGGGGCACGCTACGCCAAGGCCTGCTATGGATGGCGCTGAGCCGTGCACTGGCTCGTACAGACCCCTGCCATTGTGGCCTACCGCGGCGGAAGGAAGCATGCCAAGCGACCCTGGCAGCATAGACAGCTGGTCCGAAAGTATGTCGCCAAAAAGATTTCCAGTTAGCACAACATCGAAGTCGTGCGGGCTGGACATTATCTCAACCGAGGCACTGTCAACGTAACAGTGCTCTAGGTGTACGTCAGTGTACTCGCACGCTGTGGATGCAACGCTGTCCCTCCACAGCCGCGATGTGCTCAGTACGTTCGCCTTGTCGACAGACAGAACCTTGCCGCGCCTATGCCTGGCAGCCTCGAACGCGAACCTTGTTACGCGCCTTACCTCCGCATCCGAGTAGCGCATGGTGTCGAAGCCCTCAGGAACTATGGCACCTGTCGCGTGCACAAGCCTGGTGCCCCTTGGCCTCCCGTAGTACGCGCAGCCATTGAGTTCCCTTACGATCAGGATGTCAGAACCTGCGGCATGGCTATACCGTGAGCCTAGTGGCTGCGCCGTGCACAGTATGGGCCTGAGGTTAATTGAGCAGCCCATGATCTTCCTAAGAGCCAGGAGGGCCGTCTCAGGCCTAAGGCCGTCCTCGTGGTCGCCCGGCTTATTGTCTCCAATTGCGCCAAGGAGTACTGCATCTGAATCTAATACGAGCCTTTCGGTTATCTCAGGCAGCACGTGCCCAGAGGCATCATGGGCAGTCCTGCCCGCATGTCCCACGTCAACCTTTAGCTCGCGTCCGCCGAAGAAGGATAGCACCCTTAGCGCCTCGCGCATTACCTCCGGCCCTATTCCATCGCCCGGAATCGCGGTAATCCTCATCGCCCTGCCCTTATCAACGCCGCAAGGGTGTACTGATGGGGGTTTTTAGCCGCCTCGTGCTCCAGTATGTCGCTGATGTTGGCAAGGATTATGCGCGCTGCGCTTACCCCGCGCGCAAGTGCCATCCTGTAGAACGCCGGCATGCCGAAAGATGACGCACGCCCTGAGCAGAACACCACCCTGGCGCCTACGAGGTCAACATGGACGCTTCGCCTAGCTGCGCAGCCGGATATCAGGGCAGCCTCTGACGCAAGATGGCTGCCTAGTGGTATGGGCAGGATGCCATTCCTGATGCAGTTCAGGTGGAATATCTCAGCGAAGCTTGATGCCACTATGGCAGCGTACCCGTGCCGTGATAGGGCCCACACAGCGTGCTCCCTAGAGCTGCCGCTCCCGAAGTTTGAGCCTGAGAGCAGCACCGTTGCCTTGCTGCGGCATGGGCTGCATGCCCCGAACCTGTTGCACCTCCTCCACTCGTTGAACAGGTACCTCCCTAGTCCTTCCCTACCGGCGCACGAAAGGAACTGCTTAGGTATTATTACGTCCGTGTCGATGTTGTCTCTCATTAAAGGCATTGCAATGCCCCTATGCTGTGCCTGCCTCATGCTACGTCCATGCGAGTGAGCTTGGATCGCAGACGGATCCAGTAATGGCAGCGAGCGCGGCCGTTGCTGGGCTTGCTAGGTGCGTCCTGCTCATGGGGCCCTGCCTGCACTCGAAGCTCCGGTTGGACGTTGACACGCATCTCTCACGGTACGCCAGCTGGTCTGAGTTCATTGCTATACACATGGAGCACCCAGGCTCCCGCCACTCGAAGCCAGCCCTTGTCAGTATGCCACCAACCCCCTCCCTCTCAAGCTGTGCCTTCGATGCCATGGAGCCTGGGACAACAATGGCGCCCCTGATCCTCCTATGCACCCTGCCGCCAAGTATGCTCACAACCCGCGCTGCCATTCTTATGTCCTCTGCTCGTGCATTTGTACACGACCCTATGAAGACGAAGTCTACCCCCAGGCATGCAATGGGCATCCCAGGCTCGAGGGACATGTAGTCCAGCGCAGCCTCTGCTTCGCTCCTATCCCTTGGGTCGGGAATTGCTAGGGGGTCTGGTACACGACCGCGAACTGAGGAAGACATGTACGGCGCTGTGCCCCATGTTATCTGTGGCTCTATGCGGTCTGCGCGCATAGCAACCATCCGGCTATGCTGGGCCAGCGCATCGGATGTCGCATCCATAGGCATCTTGCATGGCGCGCGATGGCAATGTCGGCGCGCCCCCCTGGCGTGCATGTAGTTGAGCATGGGGTTGTCTGCGCCAGATAGGCTGAACCTGGCGCCTGCTTCTATGGACATGTTGCACACTGACATTCTACCCTCAAGCGGCATGCGTCCAATAGATCCTCCGCCTAGCTCCATGCAGTAGCCAGCACCACCCCCTGCTCCTACCATCGACGCCATGTGTAGCGCTACGTCCTTTGCGCAGCACCCTGGTCTCAGCCTGCCTTCCAGCGAGATGAGCAGGCTTCGATTCCTCTTCTGGCGAATAGCCCGTGCTAGGAGGATATTTGCAACGTCAGACGTACCTATGCCCTGCGCCAGTGCGGCAAGCGCGCCGTGCGTAGAAGTGTGGGAGTCCCCGCACGCAACGCTGCCAGATGGAAGCGTTGCGCCCTGCTCAGGGCCAGAAACGTGCACTATGCCCTGTCGCCTGCCGTGCACCGGGGAGCACCTTATGCAGTGCTTCTCGCAGTTGCTGTGCAGCCTGGCTACCTGACCGCATGGCCATACTCTACGCCTGCGCATTTCGTCCGTAGGAACGTTGTGGTCGGGCATGGCTACGGTAGACCTGCCATCGTGCACGTCCAGCCCCTCCCGGCTAAGTAGGCCGAATGCCTGTGGCGACGTTACTTCGTGTATAAAGTGTTCGTCTATGTACAGGAGGGTTGTGCCATCATCATAAACGCGGATGGTATGCGCGTTCCATAGCTTGTCATACAGTGTGCACGCTATCATGCCTGTATTCGTGCCGCGACTTTTGGCCCCCGGCGCGCACCGTAACCATGTCCTGCAGCGCGTGTCCGGCGCGCGTCGGGGGCTTGTGGCTGAGCCGCGCCGTGTAGTGTAAAGTTTGCTTAGCAGTAGGCCCGGTGCACGCGCATCGGAACAGCACCGCCACCGATCGGCATGGCACGACGTAGGGTAGTGGCAATCACAGGGGCGACTGGGAGCATAGGGTACTCCATATCCACGCACATAGTCAGGGGTGAGCTGTATGGGGATGGCGTGCCTGTCCACATTGTACTAATGGACTTAGAGCCCCACAAGCCTAGGCTTGTATCCATGCGAAAGGAGCTTGAGGACTGTGCTTCACCGCTCCTTGCACGCGTAGACGTCACCACTGATCCTAGGGCAGCATTCTGCGAGGCTGATGCGGTGTTTCTCGTAGGAGCTGCAGCAAGGAGCGCAGGAATGGAGCGGCGCGACTTGCTGGCCCGTAACGCCGCAATATTTAGGGAGCACGGACAGGCAATGAGGGACGTAGGCAGTTGCGATGCTAAGCTGCTCGTAGTTGGCAACCCTGTTAACACAAACGCCTACGTCTTGGCTAGGTATGCACCCAACATCCAGCGGGAGAACGTAACAGGGCTACTGAGGCTAGACTACAACAGGGCGCTGCAGTACGTGTCGTCCGGCCACAATGTAAGCCCCAGTCTAGTCGACAGGCTCGCCGTGTGGGGCAATCACTCCACTACCGTTTTCCCAGACCTTAGGAACATTACCGTAGGAGGCTTGCCTGTGCAGCATGCCTCGGTGTGCGGCATAGATACAGGCCTAGTGTCGCACGTTAGGGCCAGGGGGGCAGAGGTGATAAGCCTTAGGGGCTCCTCTTCTGCCCTCTCCGCTGCAGTGGCTGCAGTCGAGCACATGAGGGACTGGATAAACGGCACGGAGCGTGAGTGGACCTCTATGGCAGTACAATCAACGGGCTGGTACGGGGTGCCTGACGGCATAGTGTTTGGAGTGCCGGTGCGGTGCATTGGCATGGGATCGTACGATGTGGTAACGGGCATCGAGTTCGAAGGCGCTGCACATGATATGCTGCGCGCGACCATAGCAGAGCTCGTATCGGAGCGCAATGAGGCATCAGGCATTCTATGCGCCTAGGCCAGGCACAGCATAGCCAGCGCGCGCAATACGTTCTTCTGTCGCTCGCTGGCTGTGCCGGTCGTATGGGCGCCCTAATCAGGACGATACTTGGGCGGCACCAACATGCCAAGCTAGTGGCACCGCTAGCTATGTCCGGTGAGTGCAGGCGCATGGCGCCTGGCCCTTGTGCTATACGGACACGCCATGCCGATGCCCGTACTATTGGCGCCTCCGATGCATTGGTGGACTTCAGCCGCCCACGGTGCACTATGCTATACCTGCGGTGTGCTGCAGCACTACGCAGTCGCATGGTCATAGGCACTACGGGGCTTTGCCAGTGCGAGGCCTCATATGCACGAACTGCAGCACAAAGAATTGGCATCCTTATGTCAGCAAACACTAGCGTCGGCGTTACGCTATTCCGCATGCTTTGCTCGTATGCAGCAAGGCTATACGCAGGGTACGACTTCGGGATTGTCGAGGTGCACCACAGGCACAAGCGAGACGTTCCATCCGGCACTGCGATTGCGCTCCGACATTGCGTTGCATCCACGCAGCATGGAGTCAGTATATGCTCACTACGAGGTGGCGGAGTAGTAGGAGACCATGCCGTCTTTGTTTTGGGCGAGAGCGACGTGGTTGTTATAGAGCACAGGTCAACTACTAGACTTCACTTCGCAACAGGTGCTGTCGAAGCCGCAGTGCGACTATGCTCTATTGGCAATGGGCTGTACGATATGCAAGGGGTGCTAGGGCTCTCCACCGCGCCTTAGTGCCGTTGGCACTGCTTACGCTGGCAACCAGCCAGCACGCACTGCTCTTCAGGCATCGTATCTCGGCACACTGCCATGCAGTACGCATGGCTAGCATAGGCCATTGCGCATGCTTATTGGTATGCCGGCAAAACATTTCTCCATTGCTGCAGCCCACAGCATTGTGCAATGCCTAGGGCTGCTCTTCACTGCAAAACACACAGGCTGGGCATGGCTCGTGCAATTCTACCGGCGCAATGACACTAACACAAGCTGCGCGCAACGAGAATGGTACACCAAGAGTTGAGCTCCATGCCCAGCCTGCATTGCAGTAAGTAGGGCCAGCATGCACCCACACCGCCTGTTGGAGTGCGCAGTGGCATGGGCTGCAACATGGCAGGGCGTGCGCGTGTTGCGCTGCATGTTAGCCTGCTGCAGGTGCAATGGCACGCAGATATTCTGTATTTGGCCTTGTAATATGCGCCGGTGCATGGCTAGGGTTCTGGATGGCATGCTCCCTGTCGCACCGCCTGGCCGGTATGGGGTCGCTGCTTCGAGGTGTGCTAGCGCAGAGCAATGCAAGGAAATATGGCTGGTATAGCATGCCGTAGTGCACCATAGTGCAGCTAGCGCTATGCCATGGTAGCCAGCGTAAGCAGCTGTGCCCAGTGCACCATGGCTAGCGCCATAGCATGCCGTGTGGCAGTACTTGTTAGTACTGGTAGAGCAGGAGGGGTTAGGCTTGCTGCCACCCTAGCAGTGAGGGTGGGCGCTTTAAGAAGGGCGCTATTTATGCTCCGGGCATCGCTGTACGTGCTTCATGCTATGGCGCTAGCCAAGCTAAGTAGTAACAGCAAAGCAGGCTTCCATGCCGGCATTGAATTGCAAGCATCGCTGCAGCTAGGGCTTAGCTTGCCAGCAATGGCAAGCGTGGGCCGCTATGGCAGGCGTCTCGCTATGAGCCGCGAGAGCTGCGTTTCATTGCAGGCGAACGCCTCGATGCCGTGCTTTAGCTCTAGCCATGCCGTACGGTTCTGGGCCAGTGCACGTTCGAAGCCATGCAAGTCGCGCGGCGTAGGGCAGTGCTGCATGGTTTCGCTGAATTGCTGGCATGGCTTAGGCATGGCAGAAGCGCGCATAGCAGCAAGCCTGCGCATGATGTGCTCGCCTACGGTTACCATACCACACGCTGAAGCCATAATGACCTGCTGCGAGCACCTGAAACTTGCAGCCATGACCCTTGTTGCATGTCCTTCCTGCCTAAGGCGTGAGTAGATTCTGAGAGCGAGTGCAATGCCCTGGTCCTGAGTGGCAGAGCTACCCTGCATGGCTGGCATTCTATCAGACAGCCGACCAACGAATGGCGATATGAGGTAGGCACCATTTCGAGCGCATACCAGTGCCTGTAGCATGGAGAAAACGAGCGTCATGTTGCACTGTACGCCTTCGGCACGAAGGGCAGCGGCAGCTTGCACGCCCTGCCATGTTGCAGGTATTTTGACTAAGATTCTGTCGCGTGCGTCTGTGTGCCTACACAGTTGCACAATGCGCCTAGCGTGAGCAAGGCTAGCGTCCACGTTAAAAGCACAGCTAGCATCGATTTCAATAGATACCATACCGGGTATTCTGTCGAGCAGTTCTGTGCAGAACCGCAGTCTAATATGGTCAGCAATGTTGCGGTAGCCTTCGTTTCTATGAAGGCGAATGGTCTCATTAACCAATGAGTTGTACTCATTATTCTGGCAGGCGCTAAGGATGAGAGAAGGGTTAGTGGTGGCGTGTGTTGGTCTGAACCTGAGCGCTTCGAGGAAGCGAGCGCTGTCCATTGAAAGTTCAGAGTGGTGGGATAGGAATTGCAGGGCGCTGCTGACCATAGTAACCTCCAAGGGTAAATGGTGTATTTGGCTCCACAGCGGCCAATTGCGCCGTAGGAGCGAGCTAGCAAGGAAGCAAATGTCGGAGTCAGAGGGTGGGGTAGAAGAAAAGCTGTCATGCCATACGGCATGCAATGTCACATTGTGACTTGTGGTGCAATGAGGTAAGGGGGCATTAATGATGGAGCATATAGGGTACTACAGCTAAGATCAGCAACATGAAGCGGCGACCTGAATGCCGTGTCGAGTGTTATGTGAGTCATAGTGCACCAAATGCGGTCAGGGCATAGACCATTGCGTTGACTGTCCCAGTCCTTTCTGGTTTTGGCAGCGGTCATAGAAGATATAACGATGTCGTTGTGGAGTACTGCGGGCATGGTGCGCTAACGAGGCACATAGCCAGGAGTATAGTCTGCCGGTCGTTGCGATAGAGGTATATCCGCGCCTGGCATCAATAGCACGGAGTAGGGTTTGCTCCAACCTAGACCTAATGGTGGCAGACGTGCTTCAGGTGCTAGGGCATACCTCGTCATCGTAGGCCACCTTACGTACATCATCTCGTGTAGAATAATGATAAACACCAACGCGCAACATGCGGGGAGGATGTCCTTCATGGTATAAGACGAGCAAGGCGCAGTCCACGCTGGCTCAACCGGGGAGCTGGACTGCGCCAAGGCAATAGCACTGTGCACACAGTGCTATTGCATGCCTAGTGACTGCGCAGCAAAGCAGCTAAACACCAGCATTGCTCTGCGCAGCGCTAGCACAGGCCTCTGCTGCACCTGCATTGCTATCACCTATACAGAATGCCTCGATAGAGGAGCGCAGTACTTACTACGCACTATTATATAACAATGGCTCACTGCCATTGGCCTAGGGCGCGCAGACTGCAGTTACTGGGGATGTGCATGGCGCATTCTGCACCAGCGTGCAGGTAGGCGCTAAAAGAAGAACCATGCCGGTTTCGCACTACATGACGGGCAGCATGCTATTGCCCAACGGCTGTGCTGCGGCGTCGCTTCTACAGGGCACTAGGAAAGGCGTGCTTGCATACTGCGGCGGCGGATGCTATGGGTGAGCCGGCGAGTTGTTGTGCTTAGCTCGCCGCAATGGACAGCTCTATGCACGTCATTCCTTTGCACAGGTTGACCGGCGGTATGCTGCATACCACCAGTGCTGACGTGCAGTATGGTTGCTCAGGAAGAGCATGGCAAGCATGGCACACTGCTTCCTTGGCGCAGGCTTTGGATACACGGCCGCAAAAATGCTCTGTGCCTCTGTACTAGACGCATGAGACCCTGTCCAACAGGCACCCGCTAGCGGGTGCGTTAGCGCCATCATTGCGTCTAGCGTGTGGAACAACCAGCATGCAATCAGCACCAGCTAGTACGCCGGTAGGGCTAGGCCGTAGCATGCAACTTAGCGCTCATCTACCTGATAGCCATCTGGAGTATCCTGATTCCGCTGTTGTTGCTTTCGTCGGGGTGTACAAGGACATCTCTAGCTCCGGCGCTAGGTAAACGTAGCAATATGTAAGTGATTGGTCTGCGCAATTGCGGCAAGAACATTCTTGCGCTATCTAGGCAGTTCGCCTAATCTACGATGGATGGGTTCGCAGGTTACGCAGCCCCTACTGCTGAAGCACGTTAGAGGTATACTCAAGAATCACTTGCCATGCCTTACAGCAGTAAGCACAACGCTTGGGGTGGCTCCAACTGAGAGCCTTACGCAGCTGCAGCGATTATATTGGTGCTGGTAATCTGCTACTGCTGGTGCTGTGCAAGCAGCGGCCAGCAAGGCCGCCCTGCAATTCTGCACTCTTCGCTGATGCGCATATGAACGTCAGGAGGTTATGTACCTTCGCCGACCAATATGTCCCTCGTCGCCAGCAAAGCATATACTCCCGCTCCACAGAATGTGTGAGTACCCCTATAGCGCCGTGTAGTGCTGCGCTGTACGTAGTACGTCATGCCACGGAGACGCCGACCTGTCGAAGGAGTCAGTGCGCTCACGGATACTGAGGCTGGCAGCACACGCCGTGCACAGCACGACCATTGCCCCGGCTGTTCGTATGTCAGGTGCGCGGTATGACAGCGCGTTAGCCGGCCGATTGGAGTAAAGATGCACGGCGTTAAGGTAGCGCGAGGCAGCTCTGCCAACGAAGCTAACATTGGCACGCGCCTTGACGCAATGCGTGAACACATCAATGGCAAGCATTCTGAAGCGTGTGCTGCCTGTGCGGTGCGGGTTTGCACAGCCACACGGGTCAAGGCACCGGCCCTCCCATGCTGGCACATTTGCTGAGCAGTACAACAACACACGATGGATGGATAGCGCGCGTGCTTTTTTGATAGCACCAGGGCATAGTTTGAACAGGTTGTTGAAGCACGTGCTTGGCGTAGGGCTGCGTGGCTCCTTGGACGGAACGTGCACTGTTTGCGTGTCTAAGCGTGGCGCATTTGTGTACTTCACTACAAAAGGTATTGGCATGCAGGTTACCATGGGCATCGATGGCTGTACACCTGCTGCCATTGAGCCTGCGGTGGTTCAGCTGCGGCTGCTGGTTGAGGTAGTCAGGTCAGTTAGTACAAAGTCCCTGTCACTCATTGCAAGCGATGGGTACCTTACCGTGTTCACCGGAGATGCGTGCTTTCACATCAGGACTGCAGTGCCTGAAGAGCACTGCGACCTTGCAACATGCTCTCGCCTTGCGCACGTTGCATCTTTGGCAGTGATGGAGCTCCGGACGATCCTCATGGCTGCATGCCAGCCAATTAGCTGCCTCGATTGCGGCAGCGCGCCTCCCGATGTGCACCTGTCGATAAGCAGAGGGCTGGCGCTATGCGCATCGTTCGATGGTTCTAGGATGTCATGCGCTGCTGCGCCATGCAGGGACGGCTGGAGCAACGATAGCGCTGCGGTGCCTGTAGACACAGCTCGCTCGGTAGCTAGGCTGCTAGGACACGGCGGCATTGTTCGCATGTACAGGCTGGGCGGCGTTCTGGGCATCGCTTTCGGCCAGACGGAGGTTGCATGCAGGCTGTCCGATGCCTATTCAATGGATGCTGGCTTCGTCTTAGCACGCAGGTACGTTTTCGCTTTCTGCCTAGGCCGCAGAAGGCTGGAGTCCATCCTTAGGCGTGCGACTATACTAATGGAGAATAGGATAAGGGACCTCAGCATACTGGTTGCGCCAGGGCTACTTCTGGTCAGGGCGGCAAACACTGTGCGTGAGAAGATGGAGGAGGTAATCGTTCCAGCAGGACTGAACTACGGCATGCTTGGATCTGAGCTGATTGTCAACGCTGACAGGGTGCGGGAAGTTCTTACCGACGCGTGCCCGTACCTGGTTAGCTTTCACGTGTGCACGGATAGGCTGAGCGTAATGCTAGCTGGGCACTCTGCCCCCGTGTCCCACCGTCACGTCCTGCCCCTTGTTCGCACTGGCTTCGACGACTAGCGCAACGATCAAAGCAGCGCCCTCCTACCTTAAGTCATGGCACCATGGGCCGTACATTCCACCCGTCTAAGGCTAGGCGTAAGCGTAAACTGGGCTTTATGGCAAGGATGGGGTCAAGGACAGGGCGTTGCATAGTGATGCGCAGGATCAGGAAGGGGCGAGCCAGGCTTGCGGCATAGGTCAACGGCGCTGCTACGTCGGCGCGTCGTCCATGCTGCCTGCGCAGTGTGCAGCTCGCGGGCTCAGTATGTCATCATTGCCTATTGCTGTGGGCTGCGGGGCGTAGTTGTGCACAAGCGACATGTGCGCTGCGCTTGTGCCAGGAACAGCATACGCCGCAGGGCAGCATGGCTACTAAGGGCAAACCTGGGCTGGGCGCAAGCTCGCTGCGTGCTGTGCCGCGCAGCGCCAAGCATGGGTCTAGCTTGTGGCCCGGGTCTTTTAATTGAGCTGGCATTGGACATCAGGGAGCGCATGCTACGCGACAGGAGTGCAGCGCTGTGCGTACTGCCATGATAAGCAGACCCATACGCAGGAGCTGGCGCTGCGCGGTCTGCGTTGTCAGGAGGAGCTTCGGCGACGTGCACGAGGCTGGTATGGTTAGCCCCATTACGCTCCCCCTATTCAGCCTGGCACAATGGTCGCAGGGTTGCCTACTCGTTAGGGTTCACGGCATGCAAGATCATGCAGCTCGCAAGGCCTGGCGATTCTATTCAGGCGCCGTGCTCGTAACCTGAGAGTCCATTGTCCCAAGGATTGGCATCCCTGTAAGGGTGGTCGTTAGGCGCATGCTACGCGTTGGGGAGGCCGTCGGAGCAAGAAGAGCCGAGGCTGGTGAGTTTACGCTCAGAGCTCTGCGAAACGGCAAGATGGACGCACTGCAATCAGACTAGGTCATGGGCTGAGATGTTGTGGCAGCATGAGGAGCATGCTCTCTGAGATGCACGGCATAGCGAACGCATGGTTGGTGCAAAGGCGTCGACGCAAGGGGTGCCGGCATCTATTGGTGTGCGCCCCCTGGGGTTGCTGCCGCAATTGCGCTCGCAGTGAGGTCTGCCATAATAGAGGGGGCTACCGCAGAGGATGGCGCTGTAGTGCTAGTTGGCGCGCCCAACGTTGGCAAGTCGTAGCAGATGAACGCTATGGTGGTGCGCTCTGCTTCCTTGGCATCGCATGCAGCCTGGACAACGCGAGATCCGGCAAGCATGCACGCCTTTGGAGCGATGGTCAGGCTGATCGACACTGCGGCCTGCATGGGCGCTTGGGCACGTGGACGAGCTAAGCGTCGGCAGGGCTGTTGGCATAACAGGCGCTCTGCAACCCCCCTGGGTTGTGCTTGCTGCGCCATACTGGGTATTGGCAATCGTCGCGTGGAGACCAAGGTTACTTGGGGTTCGCAGGCGCATACTAACCACGTGCGCTGTAGTCTTAGCAAACAGGGGGTGGGAATAAGGCGCATTGCCAGGCCAGCGCAGCGCTAGGAGGCCTCGCGTTGATGCCAGCGAGGCGGGCATGAGGTCCTTTCCTGGTGTGCGATGTGGTTAGATCGTGCGCCGTATGCTGGCTTGTACGGAACGTGCACTGCTGCAGTTACTGATGGGCGGGCCAAGGTGCAGCGCAGGCAGAAGCATGCTAGGCATGGGGGGCGGGTGATGCTCGCTTCGCTGCATGTTCGAAGGGTTCGGCGTGGGGAAGTAGGCTATGGGCTATGGGGCACCGGTCAGCGCAGGGTGAGCCTATCGGCCAACCGCTGCCTGTGCTGCGGTCTTGCTATAGGCCAGAGGCATTGCAGGCGGGGCGATGGCTACCAGGTCAAGGCATAGCAGGCACGAGCTAACGCAGTGCCTTCGGATGGACTCTACGTGCACAAGGATGTCGTGCCTGCGTAGCGATAAAACATGTGCTGCCGATCGGTCTAATGCGCGGCGCATCATGTCTTGTGCCTCTGCATCCTTTATGGCCACCGCAGATATTGTGCCGCTAATACGCAGCCTGCACGGCGTGTACCCATGGCGTCGGCTCCTCCTGGATGGCACGGTGCCGATACCCGCACGGTCTATGGCGACGTACGTCAGCATGGTAGGCTCGCTCCTATGGCGCGAGCTCTTACGCAGGCTGAGGCAAGTACCCTAGCACTTGGGCCTAGGTCGCGCGGGTCGTGGTGGATTGTGTCTGTTACTACATCCATCGCCCCGCCTGCGTCTGGTGATACTCTTGCTGTGCTACGTGCGCTCCCTGGCAGCAGGTACTCGGCATGACGCATGCTCAAGAGTTGTGTGGGCACATCGAAGAAGACGTGCCTCTTGCTTAAGTGGAGGTCCATTGCCACTATGGTGCGTGATAGCACTGATGCAACGCACCTTGCTGAGAGCGTAGCCCTGGTTCCTTGGGCATGCTTTTCCTGCCTGCCATAAGCTACGTAGGGCAGCACTAGCGTGACGCTAGAAGCCAGCGCCAGGATTATCTCGACGATGCTGTTTACTGGGCTGCACAGGGTGTGCAGCAGGAGCTCATCGTTGTTGCGCACGTTTTGCGCTATGTTGACGTACCTCTCTCCGTCCGCAAAGCGCCCGCACTCCATAAGGCCGACCCTGATGCCGCAATGGCGTGATATCCTGCGCGCTAGTCCTATGGTACCTGTGCCTGGCAGCAATGTGGGCATCTTATGCAGTCAGGGGAAGAAGGATTCGAACCTTCGGTATCCGGGAGCTCCGGTGCCTTGACCCGCTTAGCTATTCCCCTACTTCAATCTGGTGCGGTTATTGGGGGAGTGCGGTACTAACCAAGTTGTTGCGCTAACCAGTGCCACAGCTGCCGATGGGCGCATCTAAGGCGCCTGCGTGCAGCAGTGTTGATGAGGCCATGCGATGAGAGCAATGCCTGCTGTTTGCATAGCTGCGCCTCAGGTCAACGTGCGCTAGAGCAGAGCTGTGGTGGTGTGACATGGCATGACATAGACAAAAAAGGTTGACTGGGTAGCTCAGCGGTAAGAGAAGCGGACTGAAAATAAGCCGGGCGGTGGTGAGCTTCCATCCCCAGCAACCGCGCTACTTGGCCTAAGCCTATATCTGGCTGCGCTCCATGCCATTGCATCCCGTCCTTGCTAGCGCTGCGCCTGCTCTCTGTGCCGGCGAGCTGATGCATGGCATCTTTATAGCAACATCGCCAACATACTCCAGCACTGCAGAATATGGCGGAGGCGCTGGCAATACTGGGTGCGCTGCAGTGCAGGTAGCCTTAATGACTGAGCGTATAAACAGGCTGCGTAGGGGGCACTTTAGCATGCACGCAGGGGATAGGCATGGCCATAGGGGGCTCCAGTGCCTGATATCCAGGAGGAGAAGGCTTCTTTCTTACCTCAGGAAAAGGAGGCTCATAATGTACGCGATGGTTGTCAATCGTCTGGGCCTTAGGCGTTAGAGCAGGCTAGCCCTATGGTACAGCTAGCCATGTAGCAGCGCGGTCGTATTTGTTGCTGTGGCAGTCATAGCAATGCCGACGTGGTGAAAAACAGTAGAAAGCCATCTTGAGGTGGTGGTGGCGCATGCTGTATGAGTTCAAGTCTCATCGTCGGCATGGCAGCGTAGGCTAGCGCTGTGCGCAGCTGGTGCGGGCAGTGGGGGCGAAATGTGGCAGCCCACTTCGTAGGCTGCGTTGCTGTTGTGCACTGCCCTGCTAACGTAGGGTGAGCATGGTAGGGCATTGGCATTGCGGCATTGCAGCAGATGGAACGAGCGGTGCATGCCCAGCGCTAGTGCCAAAGCCAACGCTAGCCTACGCTGCAATGCACGAAAAACAGCCCCAAAAACAGCCTCAGCGTAAACTGGACCTTCATTGGAGCTGTTATAGGCTTAGGTTCCTCAAGGTCTGTTTAGCCTCACCGCAACACCAGACAGAAGTACTGTATAGAGTTTGATCCTGGCTCAGATTGAACGCTAGCGGCATGCCTTACACATGCAAGTCGTACGGCAGCACGGGTTTAGGCCTGGTGGCGAGTGGCGTACGGGTGAGTAACGCCCCGGAACGTGCCTTGTAGTGGGGGATAGCCTGGCGAAAGCCAGATTAATACCGCATGAAGCCGCACAGCATGGCGCGGTGAAAGTGGGGGATTCTAGCCTCACGCTACTGGATCGGCCGGGGTCTGATTAGCTAGTTGGCGGGGTAATGGCCCACCAAGGCTGAGATCAGTAGCTGGTCTGAGAGGACGATCAGCCACACTGGGACTGAGACACGGCCCAGACTCCTACGGGAGGCAGCAGTGGGGAATCTTGGACAATGGGCGCAAGCCTGATCCAGCAATGCCGCGTGTGTGAAGAAGGCCTTAGGGTTGTAAAGCACTTTTGTTCGGGATGAAGGAGGGCGTGCAAACACCATGCCCTCTTGACGATACCGAAAGAATAAGCACCGGCTAACTACGTGCCAGCAGCCGCGGTAATACGTAGGGTGCGAGCGTTAATCGGAATCACTGGGCGTAAAGGGTGCGCGGGTGGCTTGCCAAGACCCCTGTAAAATCCTACGGCCCAACCGTAGTGCAGCGGAGGTTACTGGTAAGCTTGAGTATGGCAGAGGGGGGTAGAATTCCAGGTGTAGCGGTGAAATGCGTAGATATCTGGAGGAATACCGAAGGCGAAGGCAACCCCCTGGGCCATCACTGACACTGAGGCACGAAAGCGTGGGGAGCAAACAGGATTAGATACCCTGGTAGTCCACGCCCTAAACCATGTCGACTAGTCGTCGGGGGAAGCCCTTTTTCCTCGGTGACGAAGCTAACGCATGAAGTCGACCGCCTGAGTAGTACGACCGCAAGGTTAAAACTCAAAGGAATTGACGGGGACCCGCACAAGCGGTGGATGATGTGGATTAATTCGATGCAACGCGAAGAACCTTACCTACTCTTGACATGGCGAAGATTCTGCCGAGAGGCGGAAGTGCTCGAAAGAGAATTCGCGCACAGGTGCTGCATGGCTGTCGTCAGCTCGTGTCGTGAGATGTTGGGTTAAGTCCCATAACGAGCGCAACCCCCGTCTTTAGTTGCTACCACTGGGGCACTCTATAGAGACTGCCGGTGATAAACCGGAGGAAGGTGGGGACGACGTCAAGTCATCATGGCCTTAATGGGTAGGGCTTCACACGTCATACAATGGTTGGAGCAAAGGGTCGCCAACTCGAGAGAGGGAGCTAATCCCACAAACCCAGCCCCAGTTCGGATTGCACTCTGCAACTCGAGTGCATGAAGTCGGAATCGCTAGTAATCGTGGATCAGCATGCCACGGTGAATACGTTCTCGGGTCTTGTACACACCGCCCGTCACACCATGGGAGTAAGCCGCATCAGAAGCAGCATCCCTAACCCTAGGCAGGGAAGGAGGCTGCGAAGGTGGGGTCTATGACTGGGGTGAAGTCGTAACAAGGTAGCAGTACCGGAAGGTGCGGCTGGATTACCTCCTTACAGTTCTAAGGGCTATCAGCATTGCTATCGTGCCGGCGCAGCGGCTCGCATGCCGCTGGTGTAGGATTAAGGACTTAAGTGCGCGCAATGGATGCCTTGGCGGTTGAGGGCGACGAAGGACGTGCCAATACACGAAAACACCGGCGTGCCTATTGGGGCTGCAACCCGGGGGTGTCCGAATGGGGAAACCTGGGCTCTAGGTGAGCCCGTCCTGACCTGAATATATAGGGCCAGGTCGCGTACGCGGCAAACTGAAACATCTCAGTAGCCGCAGGAGAAGAAATCAAAGAGATTCCCATAGTAGCGGCGAGCGAAACGGGAGGAGCCTGCGTAGGCGCCCCCATAGCAGCAGCCGAATGCCATGGAACGGGCAACCGTAGACGGTGACAGTCCGGTAGGCTAAGCTGCATGGGGTCAGACAACCTGCGCTTTAGAGTAGGGCGGGGCACGCTAACCCTGTCTGAATATGGGGGGCCCATCCTCCAAGGCTAAATACCCACAACCGACCGATAGTGAACAAGTACCGTGAGGGAAAGGTGAAAAGAGCTCTGGGGGAGCAGTGAAACAGACCTGAAATTGCGCGCACACGAACAGTCGGAGCCCCATAGGCTGGGGTGACGGCGTACCTTTTGTATAATGGGTCAGCGACTTATGTTTGGCAGCGAGCTTAACTCCATGAGGGAGGCGTAGCGAAAGCGAGTCTTAACTGGGCGCCGTAGTTGCCGGGCATAGACCCGAAACCAGGTGATCTACCCATGGACAGGATGATGGTGCGTTAAGCCGCACCGGAGGTCCGAACCCACTAACGTTGCAAAGTTAGGGGATGATTTGTGGGTAGGGGTGAAAGGCCAATCAAACCTGGAGATAGCTGGTTCTCTCCGAAAGCTATTTAGGTAGCGCCTCGTGTTTTTGCTCCAGGTGGTAGAGCACTGTAGTGGCCTTGGGGTCCGAGAGGGCTACCTTGCCATAGCAAACTCCGAATACCGGGGCAGCATTAGCACGGGAGGCAGACGCTGGGTGCTAACATCCTGCGTCTAAAGGGAAACAACCCAGACCACCAGCTAAGGTCCCAAAGCATGGCTAAGTGTGGAACGATGTGGGCAGGCTCTGACAATCAGGAGGTTGGCCTAGAAGCAGCCATCCTTTAAAGATAGCGTAATAGCTCACTGATCTAGCCGGCTTGCGCGGAAGATGTAGCGGGGCTAAGCCATGCACCGAAGCTGTGGACGCACGGAGTGTGCGTGGTAGGAGAGCGTTCCGTAAGCCTGCGAAGGGAGGCCGGTAGGCTTCTTGGAGGTATCGGAAGTGCGAATGCTGACATGAGTAGCAAGAAAGGGGGTGAGAATCCCCCTCACCGTAAGCCCAAGGTTTCCCACGCCATGATCATCAGCGTGGGGTCAGTCGGTCCTAAGGCGAGGCAGAAGTGCGTAGCCGATGGGTTGGCAGGTTAATATTCCTGCACCACGGTGCGCAAGCGATGGGGGCACAGGCCGCGTGTCGCAGGCTGCCCAGCGAGAACGCAGTTGCTATGCTGTGGGGATGCATTGGCAAGCCCGTGCTGGTACTAGTGCGAACTCCCCTGGGCATGGCACTCAAGCTGCGGCGTACGGCCTCAGGAAACACCCCTAAGCACCACAAAGCGCACCGTGTCCGTACCTCAAACCGACGCAGGTGGGCGTGATGAGCATTCTCAGGTGCATGGGATAACTCGGGAGAAGGAACTCGGCAAATTGATACCGTAACTTCGGGATAAGGTATGCCAGGGCGAGCCGAGCCGTAAGGCACGGTGCGGCAGCCCGGGCTGCAACGAATAGGTAGCTGCGACTGTTTATTAAAAACACAGCACTCTGCAAACACGAAAGTGGACGTATAGGGTGTGACGCCTGCCCGGTGCCGGAAGATTAATGCAGGGGGTGAGAGCTCCCTAGCAAAGTCCTGGTAAACGGCGGCCGTAACTATAACGGTCCTAAGGTAGCGAAATTCCTTGTCGGGTAAGTTCCGACCTGCACGAATGGCGTAACGATGGCTACACTGTCTCCTCCCGAGGCCCAGCGAAATTGAAGTGGTTGTGATGATGCAATCTACCCACGGCTAGACGGAAAGACCCCGTGAACCTTTACTGCAGCTTTGTACTGAGCTTTGAGGCGGGGCGCGTAGGATATGTGGGAGACTATGAAGCCGGGCAACAGCCCGGCTGAGTCGCAGGTGAAATACCACTCACCCCGCCTCAACCCTCTAACCAGCGCCATTACCTGGCGCTGGGACAGTGCATGGTAGGCAGTTTGACTGGGGCGGTCTCCTCCCAAAGTGTAACGGAGGAGCACAAAGGTACGCTAAGCACGGTTGGCAATCGTGCCGAAAGTGCAATGGCATAAGCGTGCTTGACTGCGAGACAAACGTGTCGAGCAGATGCGAAAGCAGGTCATAGTGATCCGGTGGTTCTGTATGGAAGGGCCATCGCTCAACGGATAAAAGGTACTCCGGGGATAACAGGCTTATACCGCTCGAGAGTTCTTATCGACAGCGGTGTTTGGCACCTCGATGTCGGCTCATCTCGTCCTGGGGCTGCAGCAGGTCCCAAGGGTATGGCTGTTCGCCATTTAAAGAGGTACGTGAGCTGGGTTTAAAACGTCGTGAGACAGTTTGGTCCCTATCTACCGTGGGCGTTGGATACTTGAGGGGAGCTGCTCCTAGTACGAGAGGACCGGAGTGGACAAACCTATAGTGTGCCGGTTGTCGTCTCAATGGCATCGCCGGGTAGCCACGTTTGGCAGGGATAACTGCTGAAGGCATATAAGCAGGAAGCCTACCCCAAGATTAGGTATCCCAATAATGAAGGGCCGTTCAAGACAAGAACGTTGATAGGCTGGGTGTGTAAGCGTTGTGAAACGTTGAGCTGACCAGTACTAATGCGCCCGTGAGACTTAATCCTATGTTCTATGCAGTCCTGACGCGCAATGATGCTGGACCCACAGCTGACCATTCCGAACAGTTATGTGACACAGCACGCGGCTGATGATAGTGCCGGCGTGCCCGGTGCGAAAGCAGGTTACGTCAGGACCATGGTGCAACGCGAGCACAGGAGCGTAATGATTCAGGAAGTTGTGGACAACCTCCTGACCAACACATCAGGCCTGTACATAGACGCAACCTATGGCGCCGGAGGGCATAGCACGGCTCTCCTGGGGTGCCTAGGGCCTCAGGGCAGGGTAATAGCCTTGGACTGCGACCAGAGCATAAGGTTCGAACGTACGTCCGATCCTAGGGCAGCCGCAGGTCATGCCAACTTCCGATCGCTGGATTCGTACCTTCGCTGTGCAGAGATATACGGCGCCGATGGAATTGTAGCAGACCTGGGCACCTCTGCCACCCAGGTACACGATGCGCAGCGCGGCCTAAGCTACCTGCACCCTGGCCCTATCGACATGAGGGTAGACCCAACGCGTAGCGCACCGCTATCAGGCCGTCTCATGCGCACCGGGCTTGGCACCCTGCACGAATCGCTAAGATGTCATGGATTTTCTGGGCGCACCAAGGCAGCAGCATCTCGCATACTGCACATAGTGCGCCAAGCGCACTACACCACTACGCTTGACGTTGCCACAGCAGCATGCTGCTTGCACAACCAAGGCATGCACATGGCAGCAGACGCTTTTAGGGCACTTAGGTCCATGGCCAACTCAGAGCCTCAGTGCCTAAGGTCGCTAGTGCGCCAGGCGCCCGCTGTGCTGAAGCCTGGGGGTAGACTCCTTATCCTAACCTTCGACTCGTACGGCGAGCGCATGGTTAGAGCCTCCATCGAGCTTGCTAGCAGCCTCGTCCTCATGCGCACCGTTGCCCCAACGCAACGTGAGGTAGCCACCAACCCCGGCGCTCGGTCTTCTCTGCTGCACGTGTTGCGTCGCACTGGCAACCCGCGCTCCGCAGCACCACAACATACGCGTCCCTAAGTGCGCGTTTGTTCCACTTGCAGCAATGCACGCAAGCCATATGTCTCCCTCGCAGCACCATCCTGCCACGGTGGCTATGATAACAGGGACGCAGCGCATGGTGCGCGCAGGCCTGATTCTTGTGCTCCCTAGGCTGGACATCGAGGTAGGAATGGAAGTCTACGTAAGAACGTTGGAGCCAATTGTAGCATCAACATCAGTACGCCTCCACAGCGGCTACGCCCTGGCCACAGTCCTGGGTCACCCTAAGTGCCCCAGGGTTGCTATAACGAAGCACAGGCGCAGGAAGCACCACCGCCGCAGCATGACGCACCAGCAGCATAGCACCGCTCTTGTAGTAGGCCAAGCAGCATACCCGAACGATGGCACAGAAGAAAGCAGGAGGCACAACCAGGAACGGTAGGGACTCGCATGCCAAGATGCTTGGCGTTAAGAGGCTGGGCGGCTCCTACGTCACGCCAGGCAGCATCATAGTGCGCCAGAGGGGAACCAGGTTCCACAGCGGGCCAGGCGTAGGCATTGGCAGGGACCACACGCTGTACGCCCTCGTGCCAGGCACCGTACGCTTCGGATGGCGAGGCAATAGCCGCACGGTCGCCGTAAACAGGTATGCCTAGCCCCGCTACAGTGTCAACCGAGCGTATGGGCGCAGGTTATTCACTATGGTATACTCGGCTGGTCTGCTTGCGGCCTGTATGGTAGCTGAGCAAGATGATTGCTTGCTTAGCATTGTTGTCGATGCTGTGCTTAACCCCTGGCATTGGCCACTATATGATCTAGTGAGGGTGTTTGGGTAAACACAGAGTCTTTAGCTTTTGTAGCAGGGAGAGCGTCATTGCACAGCTTCAGATGGAGGATCTGATGCTATTGTGCAGGTTATCGTTCGGCTTCACGCTCGGCAATGCATCGGCCGGCCATGGTTCTGTTCTGCCATCCGTATGCATTGCACCATCTCAGCCTGCAACGTCATACAGCAGGCCATCGTATGCGACGTACAAGAGCGTCGTGCGCCCTCTAGTCATCAGCGCCAGGTTGCACTTCTGCAAGACCGGGGTGTAGCCCTAGGCAGTGCAGGCCCATGGTGGCGCAATGGTAGCCGATTGGTGGTAGGGTTCGCTTTGCCACGACGAATGCCTCTGCAAGAAGCACGGCGTCCTCCAGGGCGCCGTGCCTTGCCCTATCCCCTCTCCGTACTCCAAGCATATCGCAGCAGGCATCCAGTGAAAACCTACGCCTGCGGCCGCGCTGCGCAAGGTGAAGCATAGTGTCTATGACGCCATGGCAGTATCTCGCAGCAGGCATGAAGCCGGCTGTTGCTAGCCCTACATCCAGAAAGTTCAGGTCGAACGACAGGTTGTGTCCAACTAGTGTAGATCTGCACAGGAAGAATAGCAGCCGCTGGGCAATTGCGCGGAACGTGGGCTGCGTAGCGAGGAACTCGTCCCTCAGTCCATGCACAGCCTGGGCACCCCTAGTCATGCGCTGCCGCGGGTTAATGTATGCATGGAAGTAGTTTCCAGTGATGCGCCCGCATGCAATCTCCACGCACCCCACCTCTGCAAGCCTATGGTAGCGAGGACTGAGGCCGGTGGTCTCAGTGTCCAGCACTACGTAACGTGTGTGCATCGTTGAGCTCCGGGTGGCGTCATAGGCTGTAGTGCCGCAACGTAAAGTCTGAGTCCACACACCACGGGCAACATCATGCGGCGTAGCCACCTTGAATCCATGGTGCTTGACACGTGGCAGACATGCAGGGGCCGCGGTGCTGAGTGAGTTGCGTTCGGCGATGCTGTATTCAACCATTCCCATCAGGATACCTTGAGATAGTTACGGACCCCAGCTCAGCGTCAGGTCGTAGTGCTGGCATGCCAAACGTGGCAACGTTGGAGCAAGCGCGTACCATGCTGAATCTTCGCACACACGCAGCATCAGCAAAGCTGCGGCGGAAGACACGAGCGCTTGCTCCAACGTTGCCATCCTGCGAGCTCGTAGTGCCATACTGCTGAACGCGATGGATACTAGGGCGCTCGTTCTGTCCCTCAGGTCCCTAGGACGCACTGCTTACGCCTAACCACGCCGGCTAGTGCAGGGCGGTCCTTCTGTCAATAGCAAGGCTGCACCACTCTGCGCCCCATTGCTACATGCCATGCCATGCGAAAGCATGTTCAAAGCTGGGAGACCCAGAGCTAGGCTGCTGGACATGGGGGCTAAGATGGCATATCCAGAATGCTAGCCTCTACTGGCTGTGCGTTTGTTGCATTGCCCTCGTGCCTGCGTCCCCACGATGCGACGTACCTGTGCCACTGCGCCCGTTGCTTCTAATGGCCATGGCAGCCCGCGCGAAGCGTTGCAGCATGGCTCGCATCACTGCACGGCGTTGTGCCTAGGCCACCAGGTTGTGTGCAGTGCGCCACACCCTGCAGGGCAAGGTCACCGCGGCGCCAACAACCCAGCACTGTACCTGTGCTGCCGTGCGGTGCTTGTAGTGACGCAGAACCATGGCGTAGCCACTGACCCCAGCACCCTAGGCGATGGCGTAAAGGTGACGCACATATCTCTGAGAGCGCAGACCATTCAGGGTTTGCGCGATCCAGCTGCATGCAAGTGGTGCGCAGGCCCTCAGGATGCGCGCAGATACCTCTGGCTGAATGCCTAGGTAGCGACGTGGGATCGGTTGCCGTGCTAGGTGCGGTCCGTAACAATAGGCCAGGGCATCGAGTTCGACGACTGCTGCGTCCATGCAACAGCCACCGCTGTCATGTAGGGCACAGCACGGTAATGGTAAACTGCAACACCTAGACAGTGTCCACTGACTTCGACGCAGAGCATGCGCCACTCTGACCCTGGATGACATAGAGGTGGCGCTATACGCACGGCCGCTGGGTACAGTGCTGCAGTTCGGAGGGCAGACACCGCTAAGCCTCCTTGCTGCGCATCCTCGGCACCCTGCGGACACCATAGCCTCGGCGTAAGATAGGTTGAGGTTCAAGGCTGTGCTAGACGAAGCCTGTGTCGCACAGCCCCCTGGGCTGCATAATGTGGGGCCAGAGGATGCGCAGCCGTATCCGAGCGAGTGGTTATTCCCAGCATAGTGCGCCCTTCGTACGTTCTGAGCTGTCGGTGGATGCAGGTAATGCGCAGAGCGGGGGCAGTTCCTAGGCTGAGCCTCAGTGCGACATGGACTGTGACCGTGACTCCATGCTGCACGCCGCCATACTCCCTAGGCCCAGCACCGGAGGCGGTCTATGTCATAGAGCCCAGAGCATCGATGACGGTGCCCTTCGTGTCCAAGGCCTGCATGGCCAACATTCCAGCGGCATGCTGGGCCTAGGGAGTATCCAATCCCAGGATGCTCCGACGGTACTCAGTCGAAGGAGGCTGTGTTCGCATTATCCAGGTTCCCGTGCGCAAACCCTTCGCAGTCCCGTAGATCCGGAGCTACGGGAAGGTCATGTGCGCCGTTGCTCCTTCTAAGTCGCAGGGCAGCGGTGGGGTGGCGGAAGGGCGCCAGGTCAGAGGCGCTTACAGCCTGCTAGGTAGCACGACAGCAATGCTTCAGGCTGCGCGGCTAATGCGCCAGGCTGGCGTAGAGCTGTGCTGCACAGAGCGCAGTACCGGGCAGTCTACAGCAAGGGCGTAATGGTGCGCCGGGGCGTCGCAAGTGGTCGCCGCCTGGTGCTTGATCCAGAGGATGGCAGTGGAGAGCAACAATCGCACCCAGCCAGGCCGCACACATCCCTGGTGTGCTCTACCATAAGGGCTTCCTTGCGCTCATGGAGGGGCTTGTGCAGCCCGTCTGATATGCTACCTCTAAGGCTGCAAGAGCTGCGCATAGCGCGGAGGGTCTGACATGGGTAGAACAAGCTCGTGGTACGCTAGGCACGTTGGAGATTCGTTCGTACGCACGTCAAAGGCCTGGGGTTACAGGGCTAGGGCAGCGTGCAAGCTCAAGCGTCTGGACGCCAAGTACGGACTAATGTCGCGCCAGTGCGACGTTCTGGAGCTAGGCTCAAGCCCCGGGGATTGGAGCCAGTACATATCGTACGAAAGGCGCGTGTCGGGGATGGCGTGGCGCACGGTGTCTGTAGACACACGAGCCATGGTGCGCGTCCGAGGCGTAAGTTTCGTACATGGGGACATAACAGAGGCAGAAACAATTGCCATGGTGTCGTCGAGGGTGCCAAGCGGTGTAGGGCTAATATTGTCCGACATATGCCCATCCACGAGTTGCGATCGGTACCTGGACAGCATAGCTACGGCCAAAGTTGCGGAGACGCTTCTAATGGTGTCGCGCCGGTTTCTGTTATATGGAGGAGCGCTGTTGCACAAGACGTTCGTTATTCGAGCCGAACACATAGCTAGCGTAATGGAAAGGCACTTTTCTAGCGTAGAAGTGTATAGGGATGCGTCCTCAAGGTCATTCAATTCGGAGGCATACCTTTTGTGCGTGGGTGACTGATGGGACTCGAACCCATACCTGCAGGATCCACAATCCTGAGCTCTGCCAACTGAGCTACAGCCACCGGAAGAGCCTGTTGACCCCAAGACGTGCGATGTTGAAGCCTAGGGTAAAGGTGTAGTGAAGGCATGCCATCAGGAATAAGGCATGGAATCATGCGAAGGCATATGATGAAAGGGTAAAGGCTTGGTATATTGCATGGTCATCAGAAAGATAGAGGAAGGCACTGGTAAGCGGTGTATAGAAGAGCAGGCAATGCGATAGAGGCATCAGCACGTCTTAGGCCAGTAGAGCAATGGCAGCGTGGCGAGCGTAGTCAGCTGCCTATTCTGTAGAGCCTGACGGTGCAACCAGCGTGGAAGGACTGGTAGCTGATTGTTGCAGAGCGCGGGTCGTGCAACGAAGGCCTGCACGCAGAACTCGCCTGTAGAATCTACTGCCAGAGCTGCCGTTGCGCAGGTCCTGCAGCCAGTCAAGCGCTAGTCTCAGGCAAATGCCAAGAAGCGCCAGGCGCAGCGATACTGCGGTACGCCTCAGAGCATCGTGCAGAGGGTTGCGATGAGCCATGGCTGTTCCTTATCAGCGAGACACCGCATGGAACCCGCAGACTAGCCTGCGTGCCGCATGCCTACAGACCATATGTCCAGGGAGGAGTTGAACCTCCATAAATCGTGAGATTTACTAGTTCCTGAGACTAGCGCTTATACCGTGAAGCCACCTGGACTACTACTATGCACTATGTGGTCGGGCAGATTCTCCAGCCCAGTATGTGCGCCAGTGCAGAGTTTTACAGCCTCGGTGGGCTTCGACAGGGCTATGTGCCACTGCGACGCTGCGGTGCTTGCGGCACACTGCAGGTCTCTGTACATGAGGCGCGTAATGAGCATCGCAGATCTTGCCGATGTTGAGAGAGGGCTTAGCGAAGTAGCGATGGGTGCTAGGGCCGGAGCGATATCATGGCGGCCGGAGCTGGAGGACGTCCATAGGAACGTGGAGCACGTCCTTACTGAACTCGTTGGCAAGGCTGGCAGGATGGCTCACACGGGCAAGTCGCGCAACGACCAGGTATCCACAACAGCCCGGGTATGGCTTAGGCACATGGCAGGCGCAGCCATATGCCGGGTGGAGGAGCTAGAGCTGGCCCTTGCAGCAAGGTCCCGCGCATGCCTAAACACCATGATGCCCGGGCTAACACATATGCAGGTAGCGCAACCTGTAACCGCCGCCCACTATCTAACTGCGTATCGCTGCATGCTAGCACGAGACCGCTCTAGGCTAGTACGCTGCACACGAGCAGCGTGTGTTCTGACTCTTGGATCTGGCGCGCTCGCTGGGACTAACCACGGAGGAGACAGGTACACCACGGCAGACATGCTGGGGCTCCATTGCGTATCCCCAAATTCCCTGGATGCCGTGTCAGATAGGGACTTCGTAATGGAGTACGCGCTGTGTTGTGCCGTACTCATGGTGCACATGTCTCGGCTGGCTGAGGACATGATTGCCTGGAGCAGCTCTATCGTCGGCTTTGCAGTACTAGGAGACGCGCTCTGCACAGGGTCGTCCATCATGCCACAGAAGAAGAACCCTGACATACTTGAGCTTGTCAGGGCCAAGGCTGCCGTACTAATTGGTGGCGCCATGGGTATCATGGCTGTAATGAAGGCACAGGGGCTGGCATACAACAGGGACAACCAGGAAGACAAGGCCGTCCTTCTGGGCGCATCGCGCGCAGTTACCAGGTCGCTATCGGTGATGGCTATGGCTGTACGAAGCCTGCGTCTTAACAAGTCTAGGCTGCGCAGAAGATTGGACTCCAGCTACGCCGTAGCGACGGACCTTGCGGATAGCCTAGTATGGCATGGCATGACGTTCCGCGACTCTCACGAGGCCGTAGCCAGGGCAGTAGGGGTAGCTATTCGAGCTGGGCATGCAGGACTCCGCGCGCTGCCCCTGTGTTCGCGGGGCGTAGTGCCGCCCCTGCTTGCTGCACGGCTGGCACGCATAGCGCAACCCGACGCTCGGTGCTCAGCGTTCCGAAAAGATGCGACTGGGTCCACGTCTCCCAAGTGGTCCTTCAGGGCCATGAGGAGGGCGTGAGGCAATGCAGGACGCGAGGTACAGGCCAACGACGTTCCACGACGCCGCTGGATGCCTGACGCTTCTGACCAGGTCCACACTGGCGCCAAAGGGGTCGATTAACATTGGTTGTGCCGCGTACCCCATGTTGAAGATAGATGTGACATCGTCCACGCACTGCGCCTATGCCAGGCGCGGACCAGTCGTTCACACTAGGCGCCTGCGCTGACCAGGCACTGCGGGTATACCAAGGAGCCGGCTAACGTGAGCACAAGCCGGGCTCACGTGCCGGGCATGCCTTGCGCGCCGAGGAACTGCGTGCCTATAGCTATTGCCATACGTTCCGTGCAGCTCTGCCTTCAGTTTGATGTCCCGAGCGGTCTCAAGAGCAACCTGGACGTCACCCCTTGCTGCAAGCATGGCAGACTTTAGTGCTGCTGCGGTGTGAGTGTCTACTGCCACGCCATGCCGTCGGTACATCAGCTCGACAAGCATGGACCTCTCTACGTGCAACGAGGCGTCCGATGAAACGCCGCACGACCTCAGGCACCTGTGGCTAGCGTGCGCTAGCAGAACCCACGCGGAGTTGCCTCGAGTGCGAGCTGCCCGCCCTGCCATACTGCCACTGCGGCCCAGTACATCGTACAGCAGCCTCTCAATGTTGGAGGCCCAAGATATATCCATGCTCGGTGCATGAGTGCGCTTAACTACCGTTTCGCTGCGCGGGAGGCATACGCCTCCTTTCAGGAAGCAGTCTAGTACGTTGTTCTCGTTCGTGGCTACGGTGGCATGGAAGCAATGCGTGCAACAGATCATGGCCATGTGGCATGCGAAGGTGTTCCCGAAGTTGCCCGATGGTATGTGGTAGCACAAGCGTTCACCCGTCCAGGTAACCAGCCTCTCACGCAGTGCCAGGTAGTACGCAGACTGCAGGAGCAGCCTGGACAGGTTTATGGAGTTTGCTGTGCCTACGTCCCTGCGGCGCATGCATAGGAGCGCTTTCACTACGTCCTGGCAGCAGTCGAACCCTCCGTGCAGGCATGCATTTACAACATTTCCGGCCATGGTGCCATACATCTGCTCAGCCTGGAACGCAGACACGCCTCCAGCAGGCGAAAGCACCAGGAGCCCAACCTTCCTGCTACCTGCGATGGCGCGGCATGCTGCTCCTCCAGTGTCACCAGACGTAGCGCTCACGATGTAGTAGTGGCGCCAAACTACGCACGCAAAGGCAACTCCTAGCGCCTGCATTGCTAGGTCCTTGAATGATAGTGATGGCCCCCATGATAGACCACCCAGGTATAGGTGCCCCGATATCCACGATGCGCCTACTGCATCCCTTGCGCACCCGTTTGCGTCAGCGCACCCGAAACCACGGCGGTACGCTGTCCTGCACACGGCCCTGAGCAATGTGCGGCTCGTACCTCGCGCGAAACGTCTGAGCACCCTGAAGGCAAGCTCGCTGTACGCCATGAAACGCCATGCTGGCGCTTCAATCTGCGTGGGGTAGGCAGCAGGCATGTACAGGCCTCCATCCCATGCCATGCCGGCAAGCAGGGCTCGCGAGAAGTACATGCAAGGCTGCGCGGGCCCTGTGCGTGTGGAAGTGTACACTACAGGACGACCCTCATGAAACGAGCGTAGCGTACATCGAGGTCATCTGCCACTAGCGACATCAGGACAAGATCGTGCGTCGCTCCAAGCAACGCAACGCACGCCGTGCTGCAGTGCGACCGCACGAGCCGAGCGGTGATGGTCTGGCTGCGCATGCACCGGGCCAGCGCAGCCTTGCATGCAGGTTGCGTTATGAAGCATGCGCGTAAATAGGACTTGCAACTCAGTCGAGCACTGACGCGACGCCCGTATGATGCCCGCGCTGGCGCCCGCTCCCTAGCAGCGGCGCTTTGCGCAGCAGCTACGACGTCCGAGCACACTGCCGCAGCAGTTGGCCTCCTGCCTGCGCCCCGGCCGTATAGCCACATTCCCCCTGTGCTATCTCCTGCCAAAAACACCGCGTTTGTAACCCCTACGCAGCATGCGGCAGGGCAGCGCGATGATGCCAGGAAGGGGCGAACTTGCCCTACCATAGCGCCGCCATGTGACACAAGCGAAAGTAGCTTGACATCAAGACCTAGAGCTAGTGCGCAAGCACACTCTTGCGTACTAACGCAACGCATGCCCTCTGCATACAGGCTCCTTGGCATTATGTGAGCTCCAGGGCACCACGAGCCTAGCACTGCTAGCTTCTGGGCCGCGTCTGCGCCATCAACATCGCACGCGCAGTCTGCCTCGGCGTATCCTCGTGCGAAGGCCTCAAGCATAGCGCGCCTAATGGGGAGGCCGTACCGGCACATGCTCGTTAGGACCCAGTTAGCGGTGCTGTTTAGCACTCCCACTGCGTGCGACAGGCGAGCCGCTGGTGTGCTTCTATGGGCCACGGCAATGACAGGCAGGCCTCCTGCAACAGCAGCCTCTGCAAGAACTCCAAGCCCGCAAAGGCGTGCCTCTGGCCCGTAGCACGACAGGAGTGCCTTGTTCGCAGTGACGAAGGGGGTGGTCGCCTGTCGCACTGCGTGCACTGCACAACGTGCGGCGCTGGTGCCACCCATGACCTCTACGACCACGCAGGACCTTTTCTCTAACCGCTCCAGAGCACAGGACGCACGTGACCTGTGTGTTCTGGAAGGGGCGGAACCTGTGCACCTGGTACAAACTGTGCATGCCCTGGCATCAACGCCAGGCGCAAAGGGAGCCCAGGCATGCAGTGCCTCTAGTACGCCCCTTCCTACCGTGCCATAGCCCAGGATGGTCAGGGGCACTAGCCTAGCCATCTTCCTTGGGCCTGCCTGGGGTTACGAATTTCATGTACTCCCCCAGGAAGTTTAGCCTTATGGAGCCAGTTGGGCCGTTCCTATGCTTGCCCACAATTATCTCTGCCACGCCCTTGTCCTTTGTGTAGTGGTTGTATACCTCGTCCCTGTATATGAAGAGTATGAGGTCTGCATCCTGCTCTATTGCGCCAGACTCCCTAAGGTCAGACATTACGGGCCTTTTGTTTGCACGCTGCTCAAGACCCCTGTTGAGCTGCGAGATTGCTACCACAGGCACGCTCAGCTCGCGCGATATGTTCTTTAGGGAGCGCGAGATGTCAGACACCTCGACATACCTATTGCCAGCACAGTTAGCGCTGACCATGAGCTGTATGTAGTCTATGGCAACCAGGCTTATCTTGCCGTGCAGCTCGGTCATCCTGACTATGCTGCTCCGGACGTCCATTGGGCTGAGGTTGATCCTGTCATCAATGAGAATCCTTGCTTCTCCCACAACCCTGGCAGACTCAGCGAGGTTAGTGAGCTCCCTACCATCAAGCCCGCCAGCCCATATGCTCCTCTGCCTTATCATGCCAGCCGAGCTTACTATGCGAGTGACGAGCTGCCCTGACGTCATTTCCATCGAGAACACCAGTACCTGCAGCTTCTCCCTTATGGCGACGTGCTCAACTATGTTCATAAGTAGCGCAGTCTTGCCCATTGAGGGCCGGCCGGCTATGACCACGAGCTCTCCGTTCTGCAGTCCAAGAGTCATGTCGTCCAGCTCGTCGAACCCAGTAGGCAGGCCCGTAACACGCTTTGCACTGCTTGGGCTCTGACCTTGCTGCTGCCCGGCACGTGCCACTATATCCTGCAGTATGCCCCTGACGTCCGTGCCTGCATGGTGCCTGAGGTCGTGCTCTCTGCGCACGTCGGCTAGTCGAGCCTCCGCCCCTGCGAGAAGCTCGCACACACCCTTGCCCTGTGGGTTCATGGCATCGCGTAGCGCCCCATCTAGCGCCGACACAAGCCGTCGCGCTATGGCCTTGTCTCTAACGAGCTCGGCGTACCGGCGGACGTCTGCCGAACTGTCCGCGCTTACAGCAAGCTCGGCAAGGTATCCCATCACGCCTATGCCCTCGGTTCCGTGGGACAGGGCGGCGTCGTATACAAGGAGCGGATCAGTAATGCGGTGCTTGGCCGCAACGCTGCCTATGCACCTGTATATGAGCCTATGTCGTGCGGTGCAGAAGTCCTCCGAGCACAGGACTGCCGACACAGCAGCCACCAGTCCAGCATCCTGCAGTAGCCGGCCCAATACAATGCGCTCCGCTGCAGCACACACCATGCACGACTCGTCCTGGACTGGCTGCGCACTCACGCCCTGACCGAGCACGTAACCCTTACCCTGACGCTGCGTGTAGAGCCTTGCGTGGACCGTATTAGCGCAGTGTGCTCTACGGCGCGCGGCGCAGGGTTTATGACCTCCACCTGGTCAAGCCATACACTCACGCCGAACGCCCTGAGCAGCGACACGACGTCATGGGGTCTTATGCCTACGTCCCACGCCGCATCATGCGCGCCGACCCTCCTGAAGAACAGGTACCGCGGGATATGCTGGGCTGCCGCGCAGACGATCCTATCAGACGCTGCTACGAGTGCGCGGAGCGCCCTGCAGCATGGGACCGCTGCGCCTGAGGGTATCAAGCGATTGATGGCATTGCCGCGCCGCACTGTTACCACATCCCCAGCGCTGCCCAGTCCTACTATGGCGCACAGTAATATCACCCTGACGCTCCCCACACTACCCACCATCCGATCGAAGTTGTGCTATCGCATGGCGGCTGGTGTATGGTAGCAGTGCCATGTACCGCGCCCTCTTTATGGCAACCCTTAGCCTCCTCTGAAGGGTAGCCGGCAGGCCTGTCATCCTTGCTGGCATTATCTTGCCGTACTCAGTAAGGAAAGACCTGAGAACGCGGGCGCTCCTAGGGTTGGGCACGCTTGTCAGCAGCTCGCGCAGGCTGTGCGGCGACGTGTCTGCGTCCTGCGTGACAGTAGCAGCATGCCCCCTGCTCGACGTCACCTGAGCCTCCTTGGGCTGTTGCCTTCCGCAGCGGCCCTTAGGGCCAGTAGCAGAGCATCCTCTATGTTGCGACGTCTCTTCATGACCAGGTGTCTCAGCGAGTAGCGCGCTAGGCACCTCCTGATGGATGAAAGAGCTCGGCTGTTGCATTCTATGCCAGCTTGGCACCGCACCGCTCGCGTTGCACCATTTACAGGGTGCGCGAGCACCGTTACGCCCCAGTTTTCTAGGCCATGCACGACACCGCCACAGGCAGTTACGTGCCTGGTTATGTCGCTCTCAAGTAAGGCCGGATCCTGTGACCTAGGATCCACTATGTACGCTATGTCGTAGTACGTCATTTCTGTTGATGTTGGTACGCCTTAGAGAGCGCGAGGTTCGCCACCTCCTTAATCAACTCGGCTATGGTGGAGTGGGCGAACCTCGCGCTCTGTCTGTGGCTGTGGCGCCGAACGCCATTGCAAGCACGAAGGTGGCTATGAGCTCGGATGCGCTGTGCCGCTATATAGGCGCCCAGCACAACGTACGATGCTGCGCATGCCACCACCTTAACGAACCCCTCTGCCCTGTTATGCCAACCCTCGGTGTCTATCACCGTGCGATATGCAGGCTTAGTCTACGCTTGTGTCTAGGCCCATTGCCACTGCCAACATGTGGCCTCATCAGATGCCTTGTTGGCTAGCATTGGTCCCCTCACTGCATCGCAAACTGCGTATGCGCCAGGTGCCGATGACCAGGGCGACCACCCTACCTGGCCTGAGGCACCGCGGCATTGGGTGTTGGGTGCGCACCCTTTGCGGAGTAGCCTATCGTATGATGCCGTAGGCGCATTGCCGTTGGATCCTATCTACCACCCTGCGCTTCCTTAGCATTGCCTGCGCACGTTCAGGTAAACGCATCCCAGCATGATGCCATGCCAGACCATACGCAGCTGCCACTGCTGCTACTGAGGAGTGTAGCAGCGCCTTTGATGGTATGCAGCCTACGTTCAGCCAAGCAGGGGGGTTGCCTGCTGCGCTGGCCCTGTTAACAGCCATACGCAAGCAGCCTATGCGGCGCAGCAGGCTTGCCCAATGGCAGGCTGCGCAGCAGCTAACTAGGCCTAGGCTCGTGACGTACACTAGCAATCCACGGTGCACGTAAGGCAGCCGCATGCGCTTGGGCGTGGTACGCATTGCCGTACCAGCGTTAGCTTTGGCATGGAATGCTGCAAGGCTACAAGTGCGACGGTGGCTGTTGCCAGTATGGCAAGCTACGCTCTGCGGGGCGAGTGCTTACCCTCTGCTTATATAGCAGGAGTGACATGCTGCTCTGCCGGGTGGAATGTTAGCCTTGGCTCACGCTGCTCCCTTGCATGCCTTGCAACCCTGGAAGCCTCCGCAGACAGGCGTGCCTCTAGGCTCTCCCTGTCGCCAAACGCAGCGCTATATCGCACACATAGCGCGCAGTGCGAGTGCGCTGCTGCGCCGTGCATGGCTACGAAGCTAGAGCCTAGGCCGCACGAGCCCCGCAGCGCTCGCGCCAGTATTGCGCGCGCCTTGTGCCGAGGCCCATGCCTATCCCTATGTGCGCGCATCGCAATTGTTGTTGTTCACAACTAGCTCGTCCCCTATGGAGAGCTCTAGCGCCGCGGGGCGTATGCCTTGGGCGCACACTCCGCACTCGTCACCGCACTGGACCTCCATGACATCTTCCCTGAACAGCCGGAGGGAGCCTATCTCGCACCGCCCTACCTCAGCGCCTGACCTCAGTATGCTAGCATGGCATGCAACCCTTAGCGTACCATACAGTACCCTGCAGCCCAGTATGGCTCCACGTACTGCATGGCCAAATAGGCGCACCACGCCTGCCTTACAGGCTGGAGAGGTTAGCCGAACGTTATGCTGCGCGCTCCGTGCAATCAGCGCGCTGCGCAGCTCATACACTGTACAGAAGCGCTGAACGCATGGCTCGCAGGATGGGCGATTTGACTGTTCGGTCATACCTATGGTAATTATGACAGCGCCTGTTGCAGCGGCGATGGCTGCATCGCTGGGACAGGCAGGACCCAGGCCTGCGCGTACCACCAAGGGCGCTGGTGGGTGTGCTGGCACTGCGCGGATCACTCGCAACGCTGCACCAAGCAGCGCATGGTTCCTGGCCCTAACAACGTAGCGTACGCGCTGCGAGAGCGCGTACCGCATTGCGCTGGCGTTAGGTGTGCGATGCCATCTGTATGTAGCCCTGTACACCTGTTGCCTACCCTGCCGGCGCGATGTTGACATGAACCGCTGACCCGGGATCGGCGCCCGTGACATGCACTGAGCCACTACAACTGAGTACGGTAATGCGCGATCTACCGGCAAGCCGCTGGTGCTAGTGAGTGATCGAATGCAGCAGCATGCGCCGCGTATTGTGAGCCTGTCTCCTATAGAGAGCTCGCCCATTTGTACGAGCATTGTAACCTCTACGCCAGCCCGTCCAGACACTGTTGCATCCAAGATCACGCCATGCCCAGGAGCACGGCGCACGGTCAATAGTCGCAGGTTGCCTGATGCCGCGCGAAGCACCTGCAGCATTTCCGGCATGCCCTCGCCACTATGAGCTGATACGCACACGAATCGTGCTCGCACACGAGCTTTGCCTGCACTAATCAGTGCCTCGCACCGGCGCAGGACTCGACGGGCTCCTGTGCGAGCTGCGTCCCTGTCAGCTTTGGTTATGGCAACCACGAGTTGCCTATCCCTACCTGCGGCTGCTAGCACGCTGTGCACGCTACGCTCATCAGGCTCCGAGTCAGCCGCAACAACAAGCACTACGATGTCAGCAAGGGCGATGCCGCGCCGAGACGATGGGGCAAAGGCGCTGTGCCCTGGCGTATCCACAAGTACGAACTTTGCGCCGTGGGCAGTTGTGTCGTATGCGCAGACGTTCTGCGTTATGCCCCCAGCCTCGCTGCGCGCCGGTACGGCGCCCGCAAGTGCTGACATGAGGGTCGTCTTGCCATGATCTACGTGTCCTGCGAATGCTACTACGGCTGGCCTACGTGCAATCGATGCCACACCAGCAGGGGCGCCTGCCAAGTACCGTGGGTCTATCGGCACTGCAGGTGTCCGAGCCGGCAAATGCACGAGTTCCTCGGCGCGAAGACTGAACGTACGTCGCAAGCCGCAATACTGGCCGGAGGGTGGCGTCGGGCACCGGCAGGACTGTGTGCCGATACCGTTAGGCTGCTGCATCGCACGCCTGCTACCTCCAGAATCCGTGACAAGTGGTGTTGTAGTTCGGAGCATTCTCTTGCCTGCACTGATCGCTGTCCTGAGCGTATGCCCATTGCTATGCCACCTCCGTGCACCCACAGGCAGCATGGCATGAAACCCATGGTTCGACCGCACGAGCCGACCATGCATCTGAGGCGGCTACGGCTCTTGCGTGCTGCGCTGCTCTTACAGTCCGTGAAGCCTAGCATTGAACTTCCTTGCAGCATTGTTGGCTTGCTCCGTAATATACTACACGAACGCCTGGCGCAATTGCAAGCCTGTATGCTTGCAATGCCCTTGGCGCTGGACTTGGACGCTGCTGCGCACAAAGTGTAGCTCAGTGCCTCTTTGCCTGATTCAGGGGTTATGCGCTACATCAGCGCTCCGCTCGGCTGTTCGCATGAAACAGCGTGCTTGGTTCTAACGTGGGCTCGGAGCTGGATGCCTGGTCGCATGCCTTGCTTATAGCAGCACCATAGATACCTACGTCAGAACTGAATTTCACCACATCGGCTTAGGTTACTAGCGCCAACATGCCCCTCTCTATTAGAGCCCCCGTGCTACGCACGCACCATGGCATTGTAGGCTGCTATGCTCTACTGGTGCATGCCTTGCACATGCCATGGCAACTATAGCCCCGCCGATAGAAGTCTGCCTCTGTGCTGTTAGCTGTGCTGCACACTCCTCCTTACGCTTCGCTTATCATTAGCTCCGGCTCTTACAGTGCAATGCTATGCTGCCTGCAAATATCGGTGTATTCATGACGTCTGCCAAGAAGGAAGCATGCACTGAAGGTCTTATGTAGTGATGCTGAACGCAATGCCTGGTTTTGTTCCGTAGGAATGCTTTAAGGTACTATCAGAAAGTAGATCATAGCGCTGCTTAATATACCGATGGTGTTTACACTAGCCTACGGTAACTATGTGAGCGTAAGGCTAAGCTCGCCGGTGCATATTATCCGCACCATGCTTCTGCTGTAGGTAGCCCTAGCCAGGCAGTGCTGCGAATTATACTCTCTTCGTTGTAGCATGTTGAATGGCACCACTTGCGTCGCTGCAGCCTAAGATACTGTTCAGAGTGATTACTATGACTTGCGGCGCACATGCCATACAGGCGGTGCTGTGACTACTAAAAGCAGTACAAGGTCCTAAAATATACCAGCCCCGGCAGCTTTGCTGATACTGCGCTGCTTCGCCTGCTGCCTTGTGCAATCCTGAAATATACAGGGCGGCTCTATGCCCGTTGCTTACCCTCTGCTTATGTAGGCTGCAGTGACATGCGCCCCAGCCTAGCTGCGCGGCAGAGTGCCCTATGCCCTGCAGCGCTTGTGAGCATTCGGCTGCTCCCCATGCGCACAAGAAGGACAGTGCGTCTAGGCACCTTGGCTCACCTGCTTTGCAGCAGTACCGAGGTTGCCAGGGGCTGCTTATATAACTCCAGCCCCGTTGGGCTAACGTATGCTGCTGCAGGTTTTGCTGGATGGGAGCAGTAGGCATGAGCTCTGAGCACTAGCTGGAGCGCGCGTTGCCACAAGCCCTGTCGTAATGGCGTTTATTAGAACCAGCTGCTACGCGGTGAGCTTAGCCATCAGACTGCAAAGCCTCAGATGGCAGCAAGCGTACGGCGGGATATGCCATGCCTCTCGCGCGCCATGCGCCCCATGATCGTGCTGTAGTTTGTTCCAGCCTCTCGTGCAGCTAGGCTTATGTGCAGAATCCATAGCGCCCTGAAGAAGCGTTTCCTTAGCCGTCTGTCGGAGTAAGAATACTGCCGGGCCTTGGTTACCGCCTGCATAGCTACCCTGTAGACACTGCCCCTACGGCCTCTGTAACCGCGCGCAAGTCGTACTATACGCCTGTGTCTCGACCTAGCTGCGACGCCCCTTTTGACCCTAGGCATGTTTAAGCTGCGTCAGGCCAACATGGCGCGCCTTATCCGCGTCATGTCGTTACCATGGACACTGTGAGCACCTCTCAGCCTCCGCTTCCGTTGCATTGGTTTGTCCGTCATAAGGTGCCTCCTGCCTGCTGAGCCCCTTTTGACGGAGCCGCTGGGCCTTAGCCTCAGTCTCTTAGAGATGCTGCTCCTCATCCTAGCCCAGGCATTCGCGCACTGTAGAGCTGCTGAGCGGTGTTATCATTAGAGATATGTGCCTATCCTCCCTCCTCACGTTGCCGCGTGCGATGCCATGGGGCGAGAGGTCTGTGCCTATGCGGTGCAAGAGCTGCGATCCTGCACCCTGGTGACGCATTTCCCTGCCCCTGAAATGCACCGTTGCCCTGACGCTATCCCCTGACCTGAGTATTCCTATGCACTTGCACACCTTAATCCTATAGTCCTCTGCGCCAATGCAGATAGAGAACCTCATATCCTTGACCTGTACGACCCTCTGTCTTGACCTAACTCTGTGCTGCCTCTTGGATACCTGATACTTGTGTTTACTTTCATCCATCATACGGCACACTGGAGGTGCACCATTGTGCGCCACTTCCACCAGATCCGTGCCGAGCTCCCTTGATGCGCGCAGCGCCCGCTCTGTGCTCATGACGCCCATAGGCTTGCCGTCCAGGCCTATTACCCTCACCATTTTCGCCGCGATGTCATCATTGACACGGTACGTTGTCCTGCCAGTGCTAATGTGCCCTCCTATGCCTTGGTGTAGTATACGACAGCATTGCTGACGTATACTGTATTGGTTGCGCCGCAATCTGGTGCAGTAGCATGCACAACGGCCATGCCAGCGGAGCCAGAGCATCGTCGCTCATCCAGCAGCGCTGTTTTTTTACTGCAAGCAGCGCCGAATCTTGTATTCGTATGATCTGCGCTGCTGGGCTATGGATGGCGCTATGCCTGCCGTCAAGCCCCGTGTGCATGCATTGGACAGGAGGCGATGGTGTGCCTGCAGAGCTTAGCTCAGCGGCAGGCAGGCATAGCGGTAGCTCTGCACCCTAGGCAGTACAATGGGCCTGGCTGGTATCGAACCAGCGTCCTCCGTATTATCAATGCGACATCGCACCCTGAGCAACGCTAGTAAAGGTACGATGCTGGGTGCTGGGACGGGATGCGATGCCCGGATATAGAAGCGCGGTACTTTATGGACGCACCAGCTGCGCACAACGCAGCGATGGCTTCCAGGACGGGCGGAGCACGCATTCCAACGCAGGGGTCGTGCCTGCCCCTCGTCCTCATGAATACCGACAAGCCAGCCCGGCTTGTTGATCTGCGGTAATTGCACGAGCTGGGGGTGGGCTTCAGTGCAATTGCAGCTACGATGTCCTGCCCAGTAGATAAGCCTCCTGCAATGCCACCAAGCCTGTTCGACAAGAAGCCGCGCTGCGTGAGCATGTCGCCACGGTACCCGCACGCCTCCATGCCAGTAAGTCCAATACGTACCGCCTTCACTGCGTTCACTGACATCATGCCGTGTGCCAGGGACGAGCTAAGCTTGGCGTACAGGGGGTCACCTAGGCCAGCAGGCAGGCCCTCCGCCCACACTAGAACCGTAGCTCCGACAGAGCTGCCATGCTGCAGCGCACGCAGCATGCACAGTGCAGCAGTGCCAGATGCCCTGGCGTCGCAGCTTGAGAACGGGTTTGATCGTACGTAGCACCAGTGAGCATACCTCGCGCGCCTTGTGCCTACCCTCATCATGCAGCCCCTTACTCTAGCGCCGTGTGCCCATGATAGGTAGGCCTTGGCTATGGCTCCTGCCGCTACCACAGGCGCCGTTAGCCTTGCTGACGCCCTGCCTCCCCCTCGATAGTCCCGGTGGTAGTATTTTGCATGGTAAGGATAGTCTGCGTGGCCTGGCCTGAATGCATGCCGTATGCCGCGGTAGTCGGAGCTGCGTTGGTCTGTGCTGCGCATCACGAGAGCAATGGGTGCGCCAGTTGTAGCCCCTCTGAACACGCCGGACATTATGACTGCTCTGTCAGCCTCCGCCCTCTGGGTGACGTACTGGGAACTGCCAGGCCTGCGCCTATCGAGCTCAGCCTGTATTCCGACGTCGACCATGCGCACGCCGGGCGGGCAACCATCTACCACGCACCCCACAACCGGACCATGAGACTCGCCGAAAGTCGATACCGCAAATGTGCAACCGAACGTGTTGCTCATGCTGCCTTGGGGTATGTGCAACGCACCACATCCTTGATCGTAGGATGTTCGCAAAATAGAGCAGCAGGATGCCACGCGAAGTGTGCGCTCCTGCTAGAAGTGCCCGTGGGTCTGCAGTAGCAACTGGCACCGCGTGGTATCCTTCTGCTTGAACTGCGCTCGATCCCTACGCGCATGCTTCGCTGGCCATACTAGCGCTCTATCCTGCCTAAGGTAGCAGAGCCATCGGGCTGCATGCCACGCTACTGCGTGTGTACTGGTGGGAACTGTTGCGCATGCAACCGCAGCCGCCTACCAGCGAGCTCCGAGGCGCCGAAGGCTGTGCGCGGAGCGCAGGGTCTGGTGGCATTATCGGTACCAGTACCGCTGAGCATCGAAGGCAGAAGCCTTGCAGGCCCTGTAGCAGAGGGCCGCTGCTGCGCAAGGCTAAAGCACTGGGCTAGTAGCAAACGCGCAGCAGGCCAGCGAAGCCATACACTTCCAAATGTCACATATTAGCAGGGTGTTTGAGCAGAAAACCAACAATGCAGCGAACGCATTGCCGTATCTGCACGCTACGAGGCAGGGATGGCGCTGCGGGGGTGGGAGGTCAGCTCTATAAGGGCATCGTCGGCAAGCCTGCTCTGTGCCAGCGTACGGTTTGCCGCTGGGCGGCCTGTGCTGGTCGGATTAGGATAACGCCACGCCCCACCTGCGCCAGCTGTGCACGCAGCGCGAGGCCCATACCTCTGCTGCTCCACAGGACAGAGGCTATACGCATGGCGTTATCCTAAGGCGCAAGGGGTATGCCGCCATGCCTGCGGCCTTTTACGACAAAGGTGGGTACATCAAGTGCCTTATCCTTGTTGGCAGGAGGCATAGGAGTACGACACACGGCAACGTCAGCGAGCGCTATGCTGCTGCGCTGGCCAGGTATACGACTAGCGGCGCTACACTGCACGACTGCATTGGCCTACGCTAGCGCATCCTTGGCAGCACTCGGGCCAGTAAAGCAGCAGCAGGGGCACAGCACCGAATTCTGTGCTCTGTGCGTGCCGGGGTAGCATGCTGCCTCAACCGTTGCGTACTGGGCGGCGGGGAATAGCCATGCTGCTTTGGCTTCTGTCGGTAGGCGCTGCTCTGCCAAGCAGCTAGGCAATAGCACCGCGGCTTGTAGCAAGCAACGCCTAGCCCTTGTCGCCTGCCGCAGCGCCAACATTCTCGGATGTGCCTGGTTCGTAGGCCTGGTACTCCAGCACTGCAGCGTAGTCTGGCGCGGCACGGCATAGGAGCTCTGCACAGCTCTATGCCTGGGTGCATGGCAGCCAAGTGGTGAGCAATGCTGCGGCAGGCTGCCTTAGAGCACGGCCGGCTGCCCTGCCGTTGTGGTGCCTGCGTGGTCGCGGCACGGAGCAGGGAGCAGCTCTGTGAGGCATGGAAGTGTGCGCACAGCCGGCCAGAAGGGCTATTATTCGGCCTCCCTGCTCCGTGCGAAGTCTGTGGTGCAGCCGTGCCTCAACCAGCACGGCTGCACATCCGGAACGGATGCAGCGCATCGCGCGGGTAATCGTAGCGCAGCTATTGCTAGTAAATATGGTCTGAGAGTGACGACGCAATAGCTGCGCTCAAGTCGTAGCTAGCATTAGCGAGTGCGTTTGCTCATGCCGCAGTGGAGTGCCGGTGATTGCCCGCAGCTCCCGCATAGCGCTCGCATGGTTGGTGCAATGCATGGCAGCGGTCAATGTATTGAGCAAGGCTAGAAAGGTACATTCTGACTGCCTGTGCTGAGTCGTCGTTGCCCGGTATGGGGTAATCGACGCCACATGGAGAGCAGTTTGTGTCAACTACGGCAACAACAGGCACGCCAACTTTCCTAGCCTCCCGTAGTGCTATAGCATGCCGACGGAGGCCGACAATGAACAGAGCATCTGGCATTCTGTTCAGGCGAGGTGAGTATGCCTTGAGCCTAGGCGCGAGAGTGGAGAAGTTGGTTAGAGTGCCGCCACGCCATCGGTCAGTTATAGCGGGCATTCCCAGTCGATTTGCAACGCGTGCCACGTGTTGAGAGTGTCCTAAGTCAGTGCACAGGAAGAGCACAACCTTGCCCTCCCAAACCAGCCCTCTGAGGAATGAAGCAGCCAACCGTAGCCTGAGCACAGCCTTTGCAGGGTCTATGATGCATTGTGGGCCGCGAAGGCATAGGATGTACTTATCCATGCCACTACGCAGCGTGCTACTTGTATGGCCTATGTGAGCTCCGAATTCTAGAAACTTCCTTATGATGCCATGCCTCATTGTAGTAGGGGTTGTGGTTGTGCCCAGGCAGCATGCAAGCAATGCCTGGGCTTAGGGCCATGCATCGTGTAGGGCGCAGACGGCATGCACTACGCGCGTGCAGTGCATCGCTACCGTATCCGCCACTGGGGACTGTTGCACCGCTGGCCTTGCGACTTTGTTTTGTTGTAACTAACCACAACTGGGCAGCGTAAATGCTATATGCTGAGCATGAACTGGCAGGGGTAGTGGAAAGCGTATGGGATAGGAGAGAGGAGCTTTGCTCTGTCCATAGGAGCAGGGAGGCCCTAGAGGTACTCAGGAGCGTGGTATCGCTCCTAGGTAAAGGCAGGTTGAGGGTGTGCTCTAGGGAGTCGGGGCGGTGGGTGGTTCACGGCTGGATCAAGAGGGCTATTTTGCTGTACTTTATGTCGGAGGCCTCGTGCACCATAAGGTGCGGTGATCTGACGTACCGCGATAAAGTTATGCCTAAGCTGGCCCTAGCGAACAGAGTGCTACCTGCATTTAGGTGTGTTCCTCCGTGCATGGTCAGGTCGGGCGCCTTCGTTGCAGGCAGCGCAGTACTAATGCCTTCCTTCATTAACATTGGCGCATACGTAGACGAGGGCACAATGGTGGACGCCTGGTCTACCATTGGATCATGCGCCCAGATAGGCAGGAACGTGCACATATCGGGAGGCGTGGGCATAGGCGGCGTACTAGAGCCCATAGGTTCTCGGCCCGTGATAGTCGAGGATGGCTGCTTCGTCGGCGCTAGGTCAGAGGTAGCAGAGGGAGTGCTGGTCGGCGAGTGCTCAGTCCTGGCAATGGGTCTGCACCTAGGCTCGAGCACCAAGGTCTACGATAGGGAGGGGGATAGCGTAAGCTATGGCAGCATACCACCGCGCTCTGTTGTGGTGCCAGGGGGTATCATAAGGAACGCGAGGTACGCACTGAACTGCGCCGTGGTAGTCAAGAGGGTCGACGGCAGGACAGCGTCAAAGGTCTCCCTTAACGATGCTCTCCGCAGCCTTTGCTAGCGCCTCGTTGCCCATGCGCAATATCTAGCAGCAACTGCTGCGCACGGGCTACCTAGTTGCCCGGTGCGCCGCATACCGCAGGTGCGCCTGCCGCTGCCGCACAGCAAGCGGGCGCCGTGCCATGCGGCCCTTGTTCCAACCTCGATGCGCAGTGCTGCATAGTCTCGCAGCCATAGCATCCGCCGCCCCTGTTCAGGCTTAGGCCTACTTGCAGCACCTTGCGGAGCGGAGCGGACAGGACTCGAACCCGTGACCTTCGGCGTGACAGGCCGATGCTCTCACCAACTGAACTACCGCTCCCTTGTTTCATAGGGGACTCGAACCCCTGTTTACACCGTGAAATGGTGTCGTCCTGACCGCTAGACGAAGTAGACTACGGCATGCCGTAGCAGGACTGCCATGCGAGACGGTGGGATTCGAACCCACACCTGGTCATGGGTACTACTATAGCCAAGTAGCGCCGAGTCAGCGAGGTGCACGTCTCCAGTCTCCGTGCAGGCAGGCAAGGTGCATACGGCCAACAGCACAGCGCAGGTCCCTCTCTTTTAGGCAGAGCGAGAGACGGATTTCTGACGTCGCAATGGCATGGGCGCGGCGGAGCATGGGGAGGGCTATGCTGCATGCAACCTGGGCGTAGCGTATGCCCAGGCCCACAGTGGAAACGTCGCACGACGCCGCGTCGCACTGGGACCTGCGTAGCCTGGTGCAGCAACGGAGATGGCACAGGGCGCCCTCAAGCCCCGGTGCGGCAGCGGCTGGCGACGTCATAGCTGCGCGCACGCCTCGCGCGCCGGAGTGCAGGCACGAAAGCAGCTCAATCTTCTCACCACCCAATGCGCCAAGCGTTAGGATGACGTCGCCACCCCCCGATGTGCGCAAGTAAACGTATGCTCTGCACCTCCTGTAGGATACACTGGTGACCTGCGGCCTGTCCATGGGCATAAGCCTGCCGAGGTTGAAGAAAACGCTCGTGCGTAACTTTTCGTTATTGCATGTGCCGGACGAGCTAGACAGCACGGACATGCCAACTGCGCTCCGTCCCTGCAATGTAAGCGATCTGTCATGCACTACCCTGGAGCCAAACCCAGCAAGTTCGCACATCTCTTCATAGGATATTCTAAGGATGACACGCGCGCTTGGTACTAGCCTGGGGTCTCCTGTGCACACTCCATCTACGTCAGTGTAAATCAAGCACGGCGACCGCAGAACGCTGGACAGGGCGGCTGCGGTTGTGTCAGAACCTCCCCTGCCTAGCGTAGACGAGCATCCGAGCGCGTTTACGCCCTGGAAACCAGCAACCATAGTTGCAGCTGACGCTCTGAGCACGGTGTAAATGCGTCTTGCGCGCACTGATGATATTAGTGAGCGCGTATGGGCGCCATTGGTTACGATGGGGACTTGCCACCCAGTTAGCGCAGCATTGCTCACGCCACGCTCCCATAGCGCGGCGGACAGGAGACCAATGGTTACCTGCTCACCAGTGCACACAACTGCATCAGCAGCAATAGGCTCAGGCTCGCGCACCGTTCGCTTGAGCGCATTAACTAGCCTGTTGGTTTCGCCAGACATTGCCGATGCTACGACAACAGCCTTACGCCTAGACAGCTGGCGCCGTTGGGCTGCAGAGGCTATCCTTGCCAGCCTCGACGCACCGGCAACGGACGTGCCGCCGAACTTGCGCACCACAATGCCATGCATTGGCATGCCCTCACGCCATACGCCTGCGCATAGTACCAATGGCTGTGTGCCTGCTAGGAGCTCTATCGCCAAGCCATGCCATGAGTGCTAGGCTCTGCGCATTCGCGTCGATCCTCCGTAGCGCGTGCCGTCTGCATGTCCCCCTCCCGCCATTGCGGTATGTCTCAGCATGTCGGCGTAGAAGTAGGCTCCGCTTGCCCGGCAGCCACAGCGGCGCAGGATTATTATGCCCATGCCGATACGTCTAGCGAGCCTGGCGTTGCCAATTGCTTGGGTGCTTGCGCCGCAGTAGCAACCTAGGCCCATTGCAGCCGTTATCGCAGCAATCTGAAGTCTATCTCTGATGCCGCAGCACGACCGTTGCATTAGGCCAATGGCGTTCACCGTAGCACGCTGCGAGTTGAGGTCGTTGGACATGCATTCCCTCAGCAATGCTGCCCGCTCATCGGTCCAATCGGCTGCGTATGGCGTCAGAATTGGGTAAGGGAAGCCTACCCCCATGCGCTCTAACGCACGTAGGGCTAGCCTCATGCAGCCAGGTCCGCAGCTTGCCTGCGCCCTGTAGTGCGTTAGCAGAAGGCACAGGCGCACAGCGTACGCTCCTGCGTTCCCATAGCGTACGTAACACCCTGTTGCGTTCGAGCGCGAGCCCGACATCTTGCGCCCTCCAAGCATTACGTGGCCGTTGTGAACCCAGAGCGTGCCGCCGATGTAGCAGCCAAGGCATCTGGCCTGCGCTGCGCTGTTCTCATGGTGCGGGTACTTGAGATCTTGCCCCCCACCTTGCACGTCGGCACATCCGCCGAATATGCCGCCACACATTGCTACGCACTCTGTGTGCCATCCGGGCCTACCTGACCCATAGGGAGCATGCCACAGAGGCGGAGCCATACCACTACGTCTCTGCCATAGCGCGAAGTCTGAATCTGTATGGTGGGTGCCTATGGTGCGTGATGACAACCCTAGGGCCTCGCCATAGCCCGGGCACCTGGCTGACCTGAAGTCCAAACCGCCAGTATAGGACAGTCGTGCGTGCTTGCGCTTTACTAGCTGCCTTGCAGAGAAGAGCATAGGCTCCATGAACCGAGAGGCAATAGGCTCGAAGTCAGCCCTAGCTACGTTAAGCCAGCCAATGAAGCGACTGTGTGTGCAAGCTATGCACGAAGCGCGCTGAAGCAAGAAGCGTGCATCAGGGCGGCGCATGGTGCGTAGGGCGTAAACATCGGTCACATTCCTGGCGTGAATGTAGTGTATCCCAGCCTCGGCAGCCCAGCGCTTAGCCATATCGAACAGTGCAAGCATGCGGCAGTGCCCGAGGTGGCACTGCCCTCGTGCTGTCATGCCACAAGTGTATAAGCTGGCGAAACCGCGCGTACGACCTGCCAGCTGAGCTATGCGCTTTGCCGCAGTGTCGTGGATGCATATTATGGCGCCTTGGCGCCATGCATCAGCCCCAGCGTACCAGGACTTTGTAGCATAGTATGTGGGCATGCGTAGTATGCTAGTGTCGCACGGCGGATGTCGTTGCAGGCACCATGCGCAAATCATGGGCACCTGCTGCGCCGCATGGTGCGGAGAGAGGGGTACTCCCGATAGATCTATACACGACCTCCAATAGTGCGACTTAGACCTCTCATCCATCTCTCCACACTGGAGGTAGTTGGGATCGAACCGACGGCACTCTGCGTGCAAAGCAGACGCTCTGCCACTGAGCTATACCCCCTACGTTGGCCTGGTTGGGGTCGAAACAACCGTTGGTCGATTAAAAGTCGACTGCTCTTACCGCTGAGCTACATGCCCGGCAATGGCCATGATTCAAGCACATCCGAGCTGGACAGAGAAGACTGTACACCAATGGTCGGGTGTCGCTGCACTAATACCCGCACGCTCTACGGAAGGGCCATGGTACGCGCAGCGCCTGCTCGCACTGTAGGCATCGGCAGACTGTGCGCAGCTATTGGCTCTGTGCTAGGCAAACACGTAAGCGCCCGCAGCCATGCCCCGGTGCTCGAACGCTGTGGCAGGGGCACGAAGCTACGTACGCCAAAACTGTGCACATCCTCTTCCTATGGGGACACGGGGCGCGCTGTTTGCAGGTGGGCTGGCAGGCTAGGGCTACGCACTAGGGCCGCTACGCAAGCTCACCGCGCTGCAGCTGGGGCGCTTGGCATCCTGGGGCACGATGCCATGTGGGACGACGGTGCCTATGCAGGATGCAACCACCCGCATGCAGACCACCCAGGCGTGCCTGATGCAAGCCTTGCTCTCTTGTCTAGGGCGCACGTCAACCATGTTGTAAGCTGCGTGAGGCGCACGGCAATGCGACTGTCTATTGCACCAACGCTCGCGTCTACTTTCCCGGCTTGGACAGTAGTTGGCGCTCCTCGATCTGCTGCGTTGCGCGTTACGCGCAGGGCGGAGGGCGTTAGGCGCTGCGTATATGGCTGCGCAGCAGGCCTAGTGACGTCGCGCTGCGCCGAGCTATCACTTGCCATCAGGTTGCCAATAGTCAATGGGCTACGAGTGTATGCACAGGCAGCTGCGGGCATAGTATCCGGCTCCGTTCCAGAGAGCGAGCTAAGAGAGGTGTGCAACAAGCTTACCATGGCGCTCTTGCCATGCACAGAGCTCTGCTGCTATGCAGTAGGCGCATCGTAGGCAATGGTCGTACTTATAGATGCACGGGACTCATTCACGAGCAATATAGCAGCCTGCGTTGCCGCAACCGGTTGCCCTGTGATTACCGTAGGGCTATGCGATGCAACGCAGGACAGGGTGCTTGCACTGCGCCCAGGCCTCGTGTGCATGTCACCAGGACCGGCTCACCTGGTGACTATGCGAACCTTGGTAGACTGTTCGCATCACTGCAAGGCGTTGTGCCTCTTATGGGCGTGTGCCTAGGCCACCAGGTTGTGTGCTCAGTTCTTGGAGGCAGAGTGTCGACCGCAGGTACTCGGTACATGGTAGGCCATGCAGCGTTTTTCCACGACGGTGCGGGCCTGCTCTACGGTGTGCCGCAAGGCTTCATGGCGGCACGGTAAACTCCCTAACAGTACGGCGCTATCCTGCACATGGCATGAGGGTATGCGCATGGAACGCATTGGCGAGGTCATGGCAGTTAGGCATGCTAGCCTGCCAACGCAGTGCGTGCAGTTTCACCCAGAGTCCGAGTTCACGCAGTACAGGGGCGCCATTTTTGCCAACATGGTCAGCCCAGCTCTCGTTTCGACGTGAGCAGCAGCGTTAGCTCCCGCTATGCGTGCATGGACCATCTATGCACGCCATTGGTTACAGCAAGCTAGCGTTGCTTGTGCACGTTTCCCCACAGTACTCGCGGCAGGCTATGGCGCGACCGCTGCATGCCTGCGGCCTATCTGATGGGCTACTTAGGGCTGCGCGTATCCTTAGATATATAGGACCGAGCAGGGATGGAGCACACATTCGCGCCCCGTCGATTGACGCTGTAGGCACTGGGGGCGGAAGGGCGCGGCGACTGAACGAGTCAACGCTAGCTTCAGTGGCAATTGCTTCAATGGGAGCCCTTGCTGCTAAGCACGGGGGCGATGGCGTAACGCGTAGGCATGGTAGTGCTAACGCAATGGGGCTGCTGGGCTATGCACCAACGGACTGCACGTACGCCTTGCGGCTCATTGAGGCGGGGTGTGGATTCATGCTATCACGCGCAGCTCTGCCGCACGCCTACAGGACGGCGCGCCTTAGGAGAAAAGCTCGCCGGCCTGGCCTTGTTAGCTCAGCTGCACCACTAACCTGGGGTTCCAGGGTTGCCGCAACGGTGCTTGGCACGTATAGCCTTGGGCTTATGCGGAGCATGGCTGCAGTGTCAGCACGGTCTGGATGTGCTAGCACGCTGTGCTTGCATGGAGCCGGCGCGGTTGACTAGGTGTCGGTACATGGTGGGACGCGAATTGTGCACATGTTCTCTGGAGCAGTGCGTGGACGCACATATCCCAGGCTCCTTGGGTTGGGCAGAGGCATGCCGTGGCGAGCAGTTCCCATCCGGCACGTCGATGCCCAGCTTACCATACTGTGCGGGGCTGAACATCCGGCTATGCTGCACGTTTGCAGTGCAGTGCGCGGTCTTGCTGAGGCATGCTTGGTAAACTCGTCCTATAGAAAAATGCATGCGGATAGCGCAGCTATCAAGGCGCTGCGCGATGGGTGGCGTACAGGGTTGCCACAGAGTTCGCAAGGGCGCCTTGAGCAACACGCACGACACCTCTCTACTGCACAGAGCGGAGCACGCACTGGCATGGCCGCTGCTTTGCTAGATTTATAATGCGCATTGCAGCAGGTTGTGCAGACGTAGTGTCGTAGGTGAAGCTGGTAAGCAAGCGCGGCGGTTATAGGGTGTGTCGCGCTGGCTTAGGCTTAAGAGGGCAGATGCGTCCTTACGGAGCATAGGCTATTCGGCGGGCATGGCAGCCTGGCAGGTCGATTGGGCGCATGGTCGGAGCGCCCATCCTTAGGAATGATGGCTAGGGCAGACGCCGGTGCTGCTAATCGCATCAATGCACGGTATCAACAATATACGCTCGGTGCGAGCCTGCCAACGCAGTGCTGGGGTTGCTGTACGAGGTGCACGCCCATGCCGACGTTGCCAAGATTGCACCGCGGGCTCCGAGCGTCGTTGGCATAAACAGCAGAGATCGGCGCACGTTCCTTTCTGACTTCCGTGCAGCCTCAGACGAAATGTAACGTCTATCAAAGGCTTGTGCGTGGTGGTGGAGTCTGGTATATGCGAAGAGCGCGCGCATTGTTGCACGGCGCCTGGTGCTATTGGAGCCGCTTAGTTGGTGGTCGCTGTCGGGCAGTCCATTCGCACGCTTTCCAGGCAGCAACCATGCGTTGGGTGGACACTGTAGCGCTGGCAGAGCACGCCACGCATAGCGTGCGGACCAGGATGGATGGGCATCGGCGTGCTTATGGGGTAGCGCTGGAGCGTCGGCGCACAGCAACGCATGGCGAGTTGGCTCAGAGGCAGAGCGGCGGGGTCATAATCCGCAGGCCCTGGGTTCGATACCCAGACTCGCCACAGCGCCAGCTATGCGTCAGCACACTACGATGACACTGCACTGCGCCATCGCACACAAGGTACACATGCTAGGAAACAGGGTCTCGCACGCTCAGAACAAGGCACGTAGGCGCTTCATGGTCAACTCACATCGTAGGAGGATCTGGTGCGCTATAAGCCGTAGGTTGATCAGGGCCAGGCTATCCGGCGCTGGATTAAGGACGTACATCAAGGCAGGCATGTCGCTAGTTCATGTCTAGGCCAAGCAGCGCTGTCATAAGGCTAATCTCCAGCGCCGGAACAGGTCACTTCTACTCAACTAGGAGTAGGAGGTCACGGCAGGGTAGGCTTATGGTGTTGCGGTTCGATCCAAAGATAAGAAAGCACACCTGGTATACCGAGAAGAAGGAAAGATAGGCACACGGCAACGCTGCGCAACCAAATTACACGGGCTACACTATATGGCCACAGGCACAGTCAAGTGGTTCAACGACGCTAAAGGTTTTGGATTCATAACACCAGATGAAGGCGGTGAGGACCTGTTCGCACACTTCTCGGCCATTAACGTTCAGGGGTTCAAGACACTCAAGGAGGGACAGAAGGTGTCGTTCGACGTTATACAGGGACCAAAGGGCAAGCAGGCGTCAAACATCCAGTCAAGTGAGTAGCAGACTTGGGGATTCATCGCCATCCCCAACGCTGCATGCTCTGCGCCCTGCGTGCCATGCTGCACAGCTCTATGCCTAGGGTGCATGGCAGCCAAGTGAGCGGCGGCCTAATGCCGCGCCTTAACAGGCCTGCCTCGTGCAGCGAATGCTTGATTGGCATGGGGTTTGCGTGCGCAAACATGCTTTTTCGCAACGAGTCTAGCACGAACGCATCATCGCTCGGCGCCCCGGAAGAGCCGTTTTCGTGCCAGCGCACGCATAGCGCTGGCGCTAGGTTGGAGGCAACAGACACAACGCCATGTGCTCCAAGACGCACGGCCCCCTGGGACGTCATGTCGTCGCCGCTATACACCTTGAACCCATGCCTTACGCCATGCATTCGAAGCATCCTGTACATTGAGAGCATGCTCTGCTCTGTGTCCTTGACGCCAACAATCCCCGGCACTTGCGACAAACGGGCAGTGGTGTACGGATGCAGCTTTACACCAACCCTAGACGGCACGTTGTACAGGACCAGATCCATGTCTACCGCCTCGGCAATTGCTCTGAAGTGACGGTAGAGGCCATCCTGCGTGGGCTTGTTGTAGTACGGCACGACTTGCAGGGCAACATCAGCGCCAACATCCCTCGCATGCCGCGTAAGCTCAATGGCCTCGTTGGTTGAGTTGCTGCCCGCTCCGGCAATGATGCATGCTCTGCCCCGTGCTATCTGCACTGCCTCCCCAACCAGCGCAATGTGCTCGCCATGGCATAGGGTTGAAACCTCGCCTGTGGTTCCAGCGACGACAAGGCCCCTCACGCCTAATTCTATCTGCCACGACACAAGCTCCCGGAACGTTTCGATATCGATGGCGCCATCCTCCATCATAGGCGTTACTATTGCCGTTATTACCCCGTGCACTAGCTGCATGGCTGAAGTCCTTGGGTTACAGTGCGACTGCTGCAACGTGCCTGCGCTGGCCTCAGCTACCATTGCCGCATGGGCTACCCTACCGCAACCTGTGCATGGTTTGCACACGCAGAACATTACGCGGGGCGCGCATCCAGCATGTCATGCAGCGTCGTTCTGGCATGGCGCTACGCCCGTCGATGTAATGACCGCTGCGCTAGGTATGCTCACGTGCAGGCTACGCCAAGGCAGCCGACTGGCAGCCCAGGGTATACGTGCTATGCTACGGACTTAGTACAACCCCGTGTTAACACCACCATGCTGACATGACGCAACCTATCTGCCTGCAGGTGTGCACGTAAAGACGCATGCACCATAGGCGCACAGCGCCGCGGCAGCATGGTCGCCCCGTAGCGCATCGCGCGGACGCAAGGCCAAGCGTCCAGGCACATGCGCGCGAGTACCACTACCTGCGAGCACTGCTAGCAGCACTGCGGTGCTCGGACGGGACCATAACGGGCACGTCCGTTCGGGTGGTGCGGCTAGCATGCTCCATGGGCGAGGCGCAATGCGAAGGCGGTGAGGTGCCGTTCACCTGTGCGCCCCCCGAGTACTTCCTGTGGTGCCACGGTCATGCCGTGCGCCGGTTGGCTCGATGCGTGCGACGGAAGCAGAGTACGCGCGTTATGCTGCCCGGAGTGGATGGAGGGTGGACGTCGTAGAGAGGGCGACGGGTGCGTAGGCACAATGTGCGCAACCTTGCATGTGGCGCCACATGCTACCTCCGGCTTGAGTCAGGCTGCAACCCGATGATCAGAAGGTCCCTACAGCTCAGCCAACCTTAGGCAGACTACCATGGCGCACGCATCGAGCCAACACCAGAGCAACTGTCGTCGTTGTATAGACCTAGCCGACGGGTGAATAGACACCTTCCGTCCTCGGGGGCCTACGGGCAGCATGTGAACAAGACTGACTCTGCTGTCAGGGCAACGCCCTACCTGGATTGTAGTGCAGTGCCAGAGTGATAGGTCACAGCACAGGAACAAGGAGGCTGCACGGAAGGTCCTACGGCACATGGTCAACGCTGACGAATCGAGCAGACACGCGCTCGCCGCAGCACAGCTCATAGGCGACGAGCGCTAAGCCCAAGCAGCTGCGTTAGGCACCGTAAGGACTCGGCTCTGCGCACTAGCGCAGCATCGCAGGCAGTTCTATCTTGCGAACTTGACGTATTCATAGTGCCAAGACTCATGGGCGCAGCCCATGCCGCTGGTGCGCAATGCGCCATTTGCCCCTCAGTAGCTAAAAAGCCTCAATCGCAGCACGGTCCCTCCATGCCATCGCATACTCCTCTACGCTCTACGCCTACTGCCTTTGCGACTACCTAAGTCAGCCGGCATTGGTATATCTTCGTGTCAGCACATGACTATAAGCGCTCCTGCTACAACTGTGCACAGGGCAATGCATAAGCTTCTACTGCAACGCACGCGCAGATTCCCATAAACACAGTGCAGCTATAGCAAGGAGTGCTGCAACAGCAACAGCACTATTGCTGTATACAACGACCGCACCTTTCTGGCGCTACACTGCATCAACAACTACCAAGCCAGCGCAGCAGCGGACATGGCACTGGCACGCTAGCCTCAGAGCACGAGCGCAACCAAGCAGCCTATTCTCAACGGAGGAGCGTGGAGTTAGTGCCACAGAACCGTGCCTTATCGACACCCTGCAGGTAGCGCATCCACCCTGCATCTCGCACTGTTGACGCAGAAGAACGCCGCACACAGCCAGAGTGCTGCATATGGACCCCCCATTAGAGAAAGCGCACCACCCGAACGGGCACAGTCCTATATCTGGCAGGAGCAGGGTGTGCATGGCATAGACTGGCATACACACAGTCAGCTATCGATTATGGTGCAGTGCACCGCACTGGCTGATAAACCGACTACAATGTATAGCAAAGCTGAGAGCATGCATAGCCAATGAGCTGTGTTGGCATGTAAGCCGCTTAGCGTCGGATGCAGCAACGGTCAATGCTGTTGAATGTGCCTGCACGTCATGGTAACCCGCGCGGTTAGAGGAGCGGGTGCGGATGGCAGGACACTGCCAAGCCCAAGATATTGGCGTAGGCTGCCTCAGCAGCTCCAGCCGTCCCAGGGGGTCTCCAGTGCAGCGCTGCAGTATGACAGCATGGCTCCCTAGGCGCCACCACCCTGCAAGCGAACGTGCTGCGCGCGAATTGGAAGGTAGTCTGCGCTAGATGCAAGGGCATCTAAAGCTGGCGCGCATTCCAGGCGAGCAAGCTGCATCGGCATGGGCACACCGCCCGCATGCTCATGCCTTTGCACGCGCAGCCTAAGCTATAACAGCTGCGCGTATGCTTTGTAGCATCCTCACCCGCCTCCCCAGCACCCTATGCGCAGAACGACCTGCCACAACCACATATGCCATAGCGCGCGCTTGCCTGCACCTCAAGGCAGCCGGCGCTACGTCCAGTGACTATAACGGTAAGCTGTGGCGGTGGAACAGCAGCGCTGTTGCGTACCGCTGCGACCATGCCATGCGATATGCACAGAACGTCATATCTGCACACAGAGCCATCAGTAGCTAGTAGGCACAGCATGCCACTACACCCGCCCGGTGCAATGTGCGCGCCAACCAGCCGCCCAGCGCCAAGCGAGTCGCCTATGAGCTGTGCTGCGCCGTGCGTTAGGCCTAACCTCCACATTGCTTGGCGTTCTTGCTCCTATAGTCCGCCACCGCTGCCCTTAGTGCCTCCTCTGCAAGTATTGAGCAGTGGATTTTCACTGGAGGCAGTCCTAGCTCGTGGGCTATCGCGCTGTTCCTGACCTCGAGCGCCTCTGCCAGTGGCCTTCCCTCTATCCACCGCGCAACCAGTGAACTCGCTGCTCGAGCTGAGCCGCAGCCGTACGTCTGGAACCTCACCTCATCCACCATGCCGTGCCTTATGCGAACCTGCAGCCTCATTACGTCGCCACATGCCTCCGAGCCTGCCACCCCAGTTCCGACATCACTTGCGTGCTCAGGGAGCGACCCTACATTCCTACGGTCGTTGCAGTAACGCATGACCCTCTTGCTATACACGCCAATCACCTAGGTAGGTAGGTGACAAAGTCCTAAGCTCCATGACTCTCTTCCTTACGGCCTCTATGGTGTACTCTACCTCGGACGCGCTGGTGAACCTACCGATCGCGAATCTGAGTGAGCTATGCACGCCCCACGTCCTGCCCATGGCGCTCAGGGTGCGGGAGGGGCTAAGGGAGCTAGAGGTGCATGCAGACCCAGTAGACACGGACACGTTGCGCATAGACATTATGAGCGACTCGCCCTCTACTCCTCCGAAGCTGGCATTCACGACGTGAGGTACCCTGCGCCTAGCGCTACCGTTCAGCCTGGTTGCACCTAGTGTCAGCACACCGCCAACTAGCCTCGTAGACATTACCCGTGCCATGTTGTTGTCCGCAGCGCCGCAAAGGGCCACCATCCTTAACGCCTCGCCCATGCCAACGAGCTGGTGGGTGGGCAACGTACCAGCTCGGATGCCGCCCTGCTGCCCGCCTCCATGCATCTGAGGCCTGATGTAAGACAGGTACTCACCTGAAACATACAGCACGCCTACCCCTTTCGGGCCGTAGCACTTATGTGCTGACAGGGACACTGTTGATGCGCCCAGCGCATCCACCCTGCACCGCAGCCTTCCAATTGCCTGTACGGCGTCTATGTGCAGCGCAACGCCATTCGACCTGCACAGCCTAGACACGCGCACGACATCCTGCAACACCCCCGTCTCATGATTGGCGAGCGACATGCACACAAGGACGGTGCTAGTTCGCACAGCCCTAAGGATCGCGCCGCAGTCAATTACGCCTCGCCTGTCAACGCCAACACTGGACGTTACGTAGCCCTCGGACTCCATGAACTCAAGGACGCTCAGAGTAGACTCATGCTCTGCCTCTGATGCAACGATGTGCCTGCCCTTGCTCGTGTGCGCTTGGGCTATGCCCTTTATGGCCAGGTTGTTCGACTCAGTTGCTCCGGAGGTCCAAATGACCCCATGCACATCGGCTGCGAGGAAGGTGCCAACCAGCCTGCACGCAGACTCAACAGCGCCACGAGCAAGCAATCCGTGCGAGTGCGAATCAGAGGAAGGGTTGCCGTACACCTCAGACAGCGCAGGCAGCATCCTTGCCACCACGGTCGGGTCCACTGGCGTAGACGCACCGTGGTCCATATATACTGGCAGCCTCACTGCACTGCGCCAGCTCGCAAGTGCCAATGCGCTGGCGAGCACAGCATTTCGGCCAGCTCAGCTCCTAGCGCCACCGAACTGGTAAGTAGCTCAGCCCACGACCCAACGACACCACACCACACTATCCGGCCAGTGCACGCATAGAACACCAGCACAGTGGCAGGCTGCACCAGCACGCAGAGAAGCTCCGCGCATACCCACGCCGATATGTGCTCGTAGCCTGGCTGAGTGCACAGCAGCGCAGTGCTGACTGCCCGCCAGCCCAGCCCATTGCTGCCAGGGGCTAGCCTTGCACCCATTGGCGTTCCTCTCAGCTCAGCCCACCAAATTATAAGCGCGCGGGCGTCAATATATTCCGACACCGCCTGGCCTGAGCAGAGTGCAACTAGCCATGGCCTCATGCTCAGTGGCAGCCTATATCCATGCGACCGGGCAGCCCTTTGCGCTAACGCCAGGTCGTCTCGCCTTGCAGCCCTCGGACCAGCGCACTGCGCTGCTCGTGCACAGCAGTCGACGCAGGAGCTACGCCATCCGATGTATGCAGTTCCGGCAGCACGATCAGGACGCACCACCGGGCCTGATGCAGCCAGGGCGCGCAGCATTGATGCCGTAGCATTGCGCTCAGGCGCAGAGCGGTGCGATATTGCAGCTCTTGCGATCCTGCGGGCGTGAGCACCTAGGGCTCCATTGCCTGCGGGCAATGGCAGAGCAGAGCTCCAGCAATGCTTTCGTAATGCTGCACGCCAACGAGCAGGGAGGCTGGCCACCTCTGCAAGCACGTAGACCTCGGCAACCGAGCACCCATCCAGTGCCAGGCAGCACGGGACTTCTATGGTCTTATTGTCAGACTCCAGCGAAACAAGCTGCTTGCCATTTGCCAGCAGCGTGCCCACATGCACCCTGGAAACTGCGATGCTACCCCCAAGCCCTCGCTGCTGGATCCTTACCACAAAGCGCGCGCAGGCCTTATTGCTACAGCCGCGCTTGACATCCGACATAAGCAATGCAACGCGGTTCATGAAGCGCAGAGCGTAAGCGCTAGTGATGTTAGCGACATGGGCAGCATGACCCTCGGCACTAACCAGCAGTGCCCCCAGGCTAGCGCCAGGCCTAGGGTGCAGGACTCTGGCGCATTGAGCAGCGAAGTGAAGAACCCACAACCGACGCGGCAGCAGGAGCCGCGTGACGCAGGCAGGTGCCAGGCCTGGGTGCCCTGCTGATCGTTGCCACATCCAGCGCTATGCGCAGTATGCCTTTTATCATGCGCTAGCCGTACCACCGGCACGACTAGCAAGTGCCCTGCATACACGACGAACCCCAAGCTAGGATCCACAGCACCATGCGCGTCAGAGGCTAGCAGTGACGCTGCGAGCCCGAATGCAGCAATGGATAGCGCTACTGCCTTTATCACTATGCACAGCATGCTGAGCCTTGCATCGCAACCTGTCCATGCAGAGTTCACCCTGGCCCTAAACCTCTCAGCCCACGGTTACATCAGCAACAGCAGGCGTACCGCGCCCACTGGCAAGCCTGCTGCCCATCCTCAGCCTCGCAGCACGGCGCGGCGCGGTACGCCTGCTGTTCCGTAAGTACCCACACCATATCGCTCAGCGCACCCCGGCACAGGGCGTGAGTTGGCATACTTCGCGCCCGCTCCCTAGCAGGCGTGGCGCGGAGTGACATCACGCGCCTGGCGAGTACCTTGGCTTCATTGCACCGTAGTCGCTGCGCGCACGCCGGGCCGTCGCCACTCTGCACCTGCTGCCGTTGCCGAATAAGCCTGCGCGGACCTCTGAGCGCCCGTACCAGGTCCGTACAGCCGAGCATTGCGTGCATGGCAGGCCTGGCCTTAAAGGCTGGTGTAGTCTGCTGCTGGGCTGGCGCCTTAGCTCAGATGCTCGCCTGGCGTGGCGCAAGGCGCTCCATCGCACAGCAGCTAGGTTAAGCTGGTCGAGCTAAGGCGCCAGCCCTTACCACCCACGCAGCGCAACCACTGGCCGGATCTAACCAGATCCACAGTCTCCTCGCAGCTCCCCTGGCGAACCGTGCTGTATGGGGCGGGTGTTGAGCCGGGCGACGTAGCAGAAAAGCGTCCTTACTGCGGCAGGCCTAGGCAGCTGGGGTGGGCCAGAGGCAACTCGCAGCATAGCGTTGTCCTGCCTTACGTACCGCCAATGATAAACCCCCTATTGCGCATGTCGCCTGAGGCCCATATGATGTCTCCTACCCTCTGAAATACGAACCTTGAGTATGATTAACGGCAGCGTTATGCGGTCGTTATATGGAGGACGCTTAACCTCCTGCAATCCAGCTGCACATCCAGCCTGAAGTGCTTATGCCAGCCTGGATGATACGACCCGATAAGAACTGCCTGTAGGCCAGTAGGAACAATACCCCTGCCCCAGCGCGCCGAGGCAGATGCCTGCCAGCCACGGTTTCCTAACTAGTGGCATCCTGGCCTCGACGGCGCTCCGGTGTCACAAAGACGCAAGTGCCGCAATGTAGCGGGAGTAGGATTTGAACCCACGGCCTCCGGGTTATGAGCCCGGTGAGCTTCCTAGCTGCTCTATCCCGCACAGCAATGCTGCACCTAAGGCAGTGCGCAGCCATAGTCTCTGGATGCTGCTGCAGTATGGCTGAGCCTGCAGGTTTACGATCATCTGGGCCGGCTGTGCTGCTGCGGAGCAACATGCAGCGCGCCCTCCCGTCCTACACGATTCGTTGGTGTGGCCCGCTGCTCTGCCGCTGAGCAAGGACGGCTGCGCTGGGGGGGCGGAGCGTGGCTCAGCCGGGCAGCGCTTCTGATTTGGTATCATAAGGCAGTAGGTTCAAATACTACTGCTACGATGGGGTGTGGGTGCATCGGAGGTCAAGGGGCAGGGAAAGGCCTATTGCACCGACAGACAGCCTACCATCGCAGGCAGCATAGCTCCCACCCTGTACCATTGGCGCTGCACTCTTGCCGCAGTACGCACGCAGCACCAGGCTTCCATGCCTGAAGAAGCCTGCATCCTGCGTATAGTCCACCAGAATGCGACCCTGCAGCGCGCGTACTGCAATGCGTGCGATGAAGCACAGCACCGGCGCGCAGGGCCAATCTGCAGCTTGCGCCGCCATGTTCGCCATACGCAGCACCTCGAAACGGCCAACGAGGGGGGTTGCATACATGTCGCGGTATGTTGATGCAAGCCAAGGCAGGGCGGTAGCGCAGCGCCGGTGCGCAATGCTGCCCAGGTCCTGCGTAAGGAAGGCCCTCCATGCGGCTAGGCTGCCTCCGAGCGCATTAACCAGCGTGCACGCAACTTCTGGTGCGCTAATGCTGAGCGCGGGGTTTCGTACGCCGCACAGCGCCATGACGTCTGCTGCAACCTGCACTGCCTCCGAAGCATCGGACATGCCGCGCGCCTTCAGCAGCTCTATGCCCAGCTGCCTCGCCATCCTCCGGCGACCATCGTGGTGCGCTATGCGGACGGGCGTCATGTAGTATTGACGCCTGCATGGTGCACCAATGTAGGGTTGCGGCACCTGCAGGAAGGCCACTTGCGAGGATAGGTAGGCCTCTGCCATGCCGCCCGCAGTGCAGCCAGCAAGGCGGGGTCGTACCAACAGGTACCCCATGCTTGAAAGATATGCCGAAACCATGGCTGCAGCGCTCCGTGCTATGCCCGTGCCAGTGTGCAACGATCCTCCCTGATATCTAGGAGAGCAACGTGCGAACACCCTGGCAGAGCGTCCTGTGCAGCTGCCCTAATGCACCCTGCCCTGCGCCGCATAGTGCCTGCGTTGCGGCACGTTATTATGAGCCTCAGCGGTATGCTGCCGCCCTGCCTTACGCACCCAGCCCTTCCTTTGATCCCCTCGGACCTTAGGCGCAAGTTGATCGCCGCACGCAGGCTCTCCAGAGATTGCCGAGATAGCCTGCGTGCCTTGCACGCTACTCCGTGCAAGGCACGCACCAGTGCTCCGGCCTTTGTGCGCAAAGCAGTGCTTCTTCGCTGCGCTGCTGCCCTGGCACCGACGCCATGGGAGCAAACAACAACGGGCTTCCTCCGCCTCCTCGAGTATCCGAGCACTAGGGCGTCCTGGGGATGTAGCCTGCTCGGGTTGCCTATTACGAGAAGCACCACGTCGCACGACGCTATGGCCCGAAGCATTGCCAGAAGAGGCAGCCTGTGCGTGCCTGCGCCGTGCGCCCATGCTGCAACACATGGTACTTCCTGGAGCAAGCAAGTGTGCTTGCCTACCATGACGTGCAAAGCCCTGCACCATAGACCCTCGCTGCGCGCCGGTACGGCGCCCGCAAGTGCTGACAGTAGGGCTGCCTTGCCTGATTCGCACCTGCCCGCAACTGCTACGCGCACGTCGCACAGCAGCATCTTGGCATGCCGTGCCTGGCAGCATGGGTTCAGGCACCGTGACAGTGAGATCAGTACCGCAATCATGAGCTCACGCACCCCAGTGTTATGGGTGCACGACGTGTAGAACACACCATGCGCAGGAAGTGCAGCTGGCCTGCTAACGCGGCGCCCGGGGTCAGACTTGTTCACTGCAGCGTACAGCACCCGCCCCTCTCTTATCGCACGCCTTGCCACTGCTGCATCCTCTGCGGATACACCTACTGAAGCATCCAGCACCATTATGGCTGCATGGTAATCTAAGGCAGCGCACGCACTGTGGCTGACTGCACCGTACCCTTCAGTGTCTACGACATTGTAAGCACCGAAGGCCCTCCTGTACAGCCTACCAGCTCCGTACCTACTGCATGCCGTGGTGCCTGGTATGTGGCTAACCGGTGTGCAGTCGCCATGCGTTACCAGGTTGAACAGCGACGACTTGCCGACGTTGGGTGCACCAACGATGGATATCACTGGTATCACTGCTAGTGCTGCGACGGTGCATGTGGCACACTGGGTAACAAACGTATGCTGCTACGCCGACAGGACCCACTCAGCACCGTGCGCGCAACCAGTACGTCCCATCGACGCGCCGTGCTCCTGTGTACACAGCCAACGAGGGCGGCTTGCCGGCTACGTTTCCTAGCTGCGCTACTGCTACGCTGCTAAGTCAGCTCCCATGAAGCACCAGCATACTGCGGTGAAAGATGCGCTGGCGCCATCGCTGCAACAGGTGAGCTGACTTATGCCGCAGCGCCCTCGTATCTTAGGGCTCTGCTGGCCAAGCCCATCGAAGCCTGGGCAGTTAGGTTCCTTCTATGGCACTGAGCTGCCGCTACCCGGGACGGCGCTAGGCTGTCATGCCCTTAGCTGCCCGCACGCCGCCCGCACGTCCCGGCCGCGCGGAATCCTGGGAACTATGGCAGAGTGCCCTTGCACTGCAGCTAGGGCGAACCCTGCGGTACACCTGCTGCGCGGCGGAGAGTACACCCCACCGCCAATGCTGTTCATAGGGATAAGGTTTACCATGCACGCGAGCCGTGCCAGGAAGCGAGCCATGCCATTTGCCTGGCTCAGCCTGTCGCTAATGTCCCGAACCAGGCAGCTCTCGATGGTGACCCTGCCAGCTCCGCCGACCCTCAGGTAGTAGAAGCAGGAATCAACCATGGACAGCACCGCAGCGCTAGAGAAGCATGGCACTAAAAGCCGCCTTGCAAGGCCGTCGTGCAGGTGTAGCGAGAGCGCAATGGATACTGGCAGGTCCCGGCACAGCCTGTAAAGCGCAGGCGTAATGCCAGACGTCGATGCGGTTATATCCTTTGCCGATCGAACCCCGTGCAGCCCGCACGCTGTGACTACAGCCATGGCCCTAACCATGGCGCCGTAGTTCAGCATTGGCTCACCCATCCCCATCAGCACGATGCAGCCATAAGTTACGCCATTGCGCAGAGCCGGGCTCAGCATGCTGGTTGCCCTCAGAGCCTGACCTGCTATCTCCGACCCGTGCAGGCTCTGCGCGCAAGACCTCCTGCCGGTTGCGCAGAACCTGCACCTAACTGCGCATCCTACCTGCGTCGATGCGCAGAGCGTTAGTGAGCGCGACCATTCCATTGGCATTAGTACGCTCTCTAGGCAAAGGCCCCTACTCGTTGTGCAGGATGCCTTAAGCGTCCCATCAGTAGACAGCCGCTTACACGACACGCAGGGCGCAATGCGCACGCCAACGTAACCCATAAGACAGCGCAACGTCACAGCAGCGCCAGCACAACGCTCAGCGAGCGATACGCAGCGGCTGTGCTGTCAGAGCTGTGTATGGCGTTTGCCTCTGCGCTTGTACTGAAGCGCCTACGAATGGAACAAGCGGCTGCTTCACACGGCCTAGTGCTGCCGATAAGCTCCCTATGCCTGCGCACTAGTCGTGCCGCACAGGACCTTACAACCACAAGACCAGACGTCATGAACACCTTCAGTCGGTCGAAGAATGGCCGGCAGGCGCATCATCCTCAGTGCCTGCATTGCATGCACTGCGCGCACCAGCCCCCTTCCTACAGCGTTGGCTTTATGATGAACACCGTGAAGCTCTAACATTCCACGCGCAGTGTTCATGCTGCCAGTGCACGTAGCGCCACCATGCTTAGGCCTATGTGTTCGCTGCAAGAGAACCTCAACTCTCTCTTCCCGAACAGTAGTGTCCTGTACATTGCCTGCACCCAGCGCTCGCCGACTGTGCGAGTGACGCGCGACGCAGCCCTGAGGTCAGAGCTATGGGGCGGGGTTAGGCCAGGCGAGCACTGGAGCCGCGCAGCTTCGTTGAGCGACCGCATCATCAGGTCTAGTAGGATGGATGGGCTGGAGCACTGCTCGATGGCTGCGTGCAGCGCAGCCTGTACACCCACTGCATCGAGACAGGCGATTGCCTCGATCATGCGTAGCGCCAGGCATGCCTCTGAGCCACACATAGCGGCGCGTGTCACTCGCCCACGCTCCATCGCAGCAGCGCCTTCTGCTATGGCTAGTGCATCCCTCGCACTGCCGCAAGAGGCTTCGGCAATCGACCCAAGAGCAGAGCTCCTGAACGGCACGCCATGAGAGCGAAGAACCCTGCGCAACAGACGGCACAGGGCCTCAGTGGTCAAGGGCGACAGTCGTAGCGCCAGGGACCTTGATAGCACTGTGTGTGGTATCTTGGCGGCATTTGTGGTGCATAGCATGAACTTCACATGCGCCGGCGGTTCCTCTAGCGTCTTGAGCATCGAGGACAGGGCGTGCGATGTAAGCATGTGCGCCTCGTCTACGGCATATATCCTATGGCGCGATGCTACGGGAGCGTATGCACTACAGGATAGCAGTGCGCCCATCTGGTCGACCCCACGGTTTGTGGCTGCGTCAACCTCAACGTAGTCCACACTCCTACCCTCTTCTACGTCTTGGCATGGGGGGCATGAGTGGCATGGGGCTGTTGTTACGCCGCGCGTACAGTTCAGGCACTTGGACAGGATGCGTGACAGGCTCGTCTTACCTGTGCCCCTCGGCCCAATGAAGCAGTACACGCTCTGTGCGCAGCCGGCATGTATACTAGCCCGTAGTGTGCGCAGTGCGCTATCCTGCCCCACAATGTCGTCGAAGCAGAGTGGCCTAAGCCTTGCTGCTAGGGTGCAGAGCGCCGGTCTGCCCATCGTGCCTAGCTTGCTGCAAATGGTCAGCAAGGCGTTAGCATGGCTTTGCGGTGCTAGAACCTAGGTATTGCTGTATCCTTGCCATGCTCTGCAGACCGGCGCTCTGCACGCGCACTGAGCCATAGGAGCGCCCTCCGCCCAGAACCCTAAGGACTGAGCCCTGCATGTCTGCTGTGGTGTACCTGTCCCTGCCCCTCCATCGCCTAGTCCTTATCCTACCCTCCACGTCCTCGCCTGAGCATGCTCTGCACGATTCAGCAAGCCTGCCGAAGAGTACCACGTTGTGCCACTCCGTCTCCTCCTTTAGCTCCCCCGTGCTCCTGTCCTTGTGCCTTCTCGGACGTTGCTTCCCTTATGTTCGACACCACAGTTCCCTTGTCCAGGTCCGGTGCATAGGATCCAAGCCCAGGTTTCCTATTAGAGTGGCCTTGTTTATGACGAGGACATTCCGCCGATCATTGGTGCCATTGCGTGCATGGAGCGTTAGCTCAGCGGCAGAGCGGCGGATTCTTAATCCGCGCGCCGAGTGTTCGAATCACTCACGCTCCATGCCTACTGTAGGGGTCGAACCTACGCCCTGTTATTTACACTCTAACCGCTCTACCTATGAGCTAAGTCGGCATGCTCCGCTCGCAAGGCTACCCCGGCGCTGCGCTGGGCACCAGCACGGCGCTCTGGCTGGTACGCAGCGCCGTGCAGCAGGAGCCCACACCCTGTCTCCAGTGCGAAAGCTGCAACCATGCTGCTGTAGACTATGCGCAAGTGCCTAGCATCCCCAGAGAACGTTGCAACGAAGGTAGCCGCATCCCAGTGCAGCGTTAGATTCATTACGGCGCGCTGGCCTAGGCTTACCACCATGCAGCCACCCGGCGCGCGGCTAACCAGGTAACTGCGGAACACCAGGCACGGCGTACTGCAGTTGTCGTAGCACCACAGGCACACAGCGCATAGCGCCATGGCCTGTGCTGGCATGCCCCTAAACACAGACCCTAGAGCACCTCTCCCTCACCCCAGGAATGCCTGCACGTGAGGCAAGCTCTGCACTCATTGCATGCGGGTGAACCCCGCGCGCCATTAGTACCACTAGTGCATGGTAGCATACGTCAGCAGCCTCCTTGACTGCAAGGATGGGCGGGGCTGATGGGTTCGCAGCTGCAGATAGCTCCGCAAGCTCCTCGTGCAGCTTCCTAAGTGCACCATGCCCGCCAATACGTACCAGCCCTGCCGTATGGGACGTGCAGCATGGCGCAAGGGCTACTCCCCTCAGCACGCTTCCTGTGCAAAGATGATAGGGGCAGCCAAGCAGCCCGTTGTAGCAGCAGAACGACCCCATGTGGCACGATGCGGAGCTTGCGTGCACCATGAGCAGCATGGAGTCACGGTCACAGTCCATGCGCACTGAGGCTGCATGGTGCACCTGCCCAGAGCCGGCGCCCTTGCGCCATGCTGCACCCGATGCGCGCGCAGTGTATACGGCACGCCCTGTGGTAAGGCACCCAACCAGCGCGTCGCGGTTCAGAGCTGCGTGCATGATGACCGTGCCAGTGTTGGCATCCTGCACCACTGCCGACACCACGGCGCCATGCCATCTTACTGCTGCCCACCAGCAGTAACCTGAGCTACTCATTGAGGGCGTACGACCTGATGTATGCCCTCAGGGCATCAGCGCGCACGGTCCCTTCATGGAGCGCGCTGGCAAGCAGTACGCCAGCTGGCGTAGCGAGGCCGGCTGCATCCAGGCAGTCTCTAGCCCCACCAGCGCCTCCTGATATGACGAGGGGAGCATGCGTTCTACCGGCAACGCAGCTCGCTAGTGGCACATCGAACCCTGTACGCGTGCCATCCCTGTCTATGCTAGTTAGCACCACCTCACCTGCACCACTGCTGGTTATTGCGCGCGACCAGTCCTGAGCACGGGCTCGCAGACCAATGCTGCCACCCCTGCATGCTGCGCTCCATGCCATGCTGGCCCTGTCCATTCGTGCGTCAACGCAGCCTACAAGGCACTGCGCTCCGTGCCTGGTTGCAAGCTTGGGCAGCAGACATAGCCCGCAAGCAAGGTGCGTGTTGACGCTGACCTTATCGGCCCCGGCCCCCATCATAGCCCGTACGCTGCTTGCCTGGCGTATGCCGCCGCCTATCGTTACGGGAACGCTGGCGTGCACGGATACTCCATGCGCGACGTGCATCATGTCGCTGGGGTGGCCAACCGTGGCGCCTATGTCCAGCGCAACCACCTCCTCTACGCCGCTGAGGATGTGGGCGTGGGCCGTGCGAACCGGTCCACCCATAACCCTCAGACCCACGAAGCGCACGCCCTTGACCACCCTGTTGTGCAGTACGTCAAGGCATGCAACTACCCGCGAATGCATGGTGTCTATCCCACCATGGCGCTGGCGCAGGGCGGCCAGTGCGGAACGTGCCCACTGTAAGCTGCGCTACCGCATATGAAACCTGATGCCAGTGAGCGCCCTGTGCAGAGCAGCTCTGCAAGCTCCTCAGCGCACGAAAGCCCCCCTCCGATGACTGCAGGCGTAGCCCCAGCATGAAAAGCGCCAGCATGTGCCATGATGCCCTGCATGGTGCCGTCCGACGTTGCGTCTGTCATTGCTGTGTGCACCTGGCCACCATGGTTCTGAAACAGGCAGGCGCGGCGGATGGGCACACCGCATCGCCTGAGCCAGCCGTGCGTAAGAGATGCGCCATGCCTTACGTCCTTAGCCAGAGCGATGCTTCCTGGGAACTCAGCGCAAGCAGACAGGAGGAACCACGGCCGCAGAACGGCAGCAGTACCTAGCACGACGTAAGCAGCTCCGCACCTAAGGTAGTGCTCGACTGCACTGATTGATCTCGCACCGCCGCCTACCTGAGCAGCGGAGCCTGTGGCAGACAAGCGCCGGCACAGCAGCCAGACTACGGCAGATCGCGTTGACCCCATTGCGCCATCGAGGTCTACGATGTGCACTCGGCGCGCGCGTTGTAGTGCAAGGCGCTCGGCCTCCCTGAACGCTGCGCGCACCAAGGTTGGCATGGTTGGAGAACCATTGAGCAGCCTTGCGCAATACCCGCGGCGCACGTCGATTGCCGGAACCAGGATCCCTATGGCTGCCATCTCAGGAAGTTGGCACATAAGGCCATGCCATCGCGCGAGCTCCTCTCTGGGTGAAACTGCGTTGCCACTATGTTATCTCTCACTACAACTGAGGGAAATGGCAGCCCACCATGTACTGCGACCGCAATGGTTCGACCACGCAGGCCAGGGCTGACGAAGTAGCTATGCGCGAAGTAGAACCGCGGACGTGCAGGCAGGCCGTCCATCACCCTATGCCGCTCGGTTAGCCGCACCGTGCGCCATCCGACGTGCGGCACCCTGGTGCAATGTGGTAGGGGAATGGCATAGCCATCCATAATACCAAGGCATGCCCCCATGCCTTCGTCCGTCCCCCTTGCCATCATTTGCAGGCCAAGGCAAACGCAAAGCGCAGGCTTTGTCCTAAGCGCGTGCATGACACTGGTGCGCAGGCCAGGCCGTGCTTGCATGTACGACAGGCATGCCAGCGTGCTGCCCTGTCCTGGGACTACTACCCTGTCCGCCGCGCGCACTACCATTGGGCAGTCCGTTACCACTACCGTGCCGCCTGACACGCGCCTGAATGCACGGTAAAGGGAGTGCACATTGCCTGCGCCTAGGCTAACTATTGCGACGTCCATCCTCGTTGTCGCTTGTCAGAAAGCCTTTAGTTGATGCTGCTCTGCTTGCATCCGCGCTTGTTGCTTGTCTCATCGCTCTCCCGAATGCCTTGAACACGGCTTCCGTTCTGTGGTGGCGCTCGAGGCCTCTTACCACGTCAATATGCAACGATGCTCCCACCGCACGAGAAACAGCGCGGAAGAACTCTACGACCAGGTTAGCGTTGAAGCTACACACGCTCCCAGCACTTCCAGCTCCGACGCACAGCGTTGGCCTGCCCGACAAATCAACAACTGCGCGCGCTAGAGCATCATCCAGCGGTGCGTAGAAGTGACCGTACCTGTTGGTGCGCGCCAGGTTGCACAGCAGCCGCGCAAGGGCTATACCGAAGGCTATGCCCACGTCCTCGACTACATGGTGCTTGTCTAGGAAGCAATCGCCCATTGCACTTGCTTGCATCATAAGTCCGCTATGGAAGGCCAACTGCTGGAGCAGGTGATCGAAGAAAGGAACGCCCGTGGCTATGCACTCACGGCGCCTGGCGCTCTGGGCCAGCGTCATGTGCACCTTCGTCTCACGTGACTGCCTGAACATCTCAGCTCCGAGCGTCAAGGAGCGCTGCAGAAGGCTGCGCTGTGCTAGAGGTAAGCAGTAGCCAGCCTCAGCATGTCAGTTACTACCCTCATTGCCCGGGCCCTAAGCCTGGCAATGCATGCGTTCAGCACTATGCGCGCAGTCACAGGCGCCATGCGCCTGACCTCCGACAACCCGTGGGCTGCCAGAGTGCTACCAGTGTCCACTATGTCTGCTACCACTTCCGCTGCTGCGAGGAGCGGAGCAGCCTCCATCCCACCTCGCAGCGCAACGTAAGCTACGCTCTCCCTGTAGCCTAGGAATACCCTGACTGCGTTAGGGTACTTAGTTGCGACCCTGAGCTTGCGTGGGTGCCATACTGCATTCTGCCTGCGTAGAGCTAGGGACAACCGGCATGAGGATATGCCTAAATCAACAGGCGAAGGCACACCGAGGCGCGACTCACGCACGACGTCTCCTCCAACCACGCCAGCGCAAACATACCCCCTCATGACAACCCCTACAATGTCATGGCAACGAAGCACCACCACTGCAACGCTGCGGGATGTTGTGCGCATAATGAGTGCCCTCCTCTGCATCCCAGTTTCAGAGCGCCTTACCCCCACGCCAAGCATGAGCAGCACATCCCCAGCCTGCTCAGATATCCGACCCTTAGGTAAGGCGATGGACAGCACCGGCCCATGCCCATAGCATTGCGTCGCGAGGGACCTCCAGCGCAACGCAATCGCCTATCCCTCTGAGCAGCACCACGCAGACTGATTCGCCCCGGTTCTTCTTATCAGCAGATAGAGCATCGGCTAGCCTAGCCGCATCAACCCCCAGCGGCCAGCGCACCGGCAGTCGCAGCGATGCAAGGATACGCACTATCTGAGCAGCATCAGCCCTAGGCAGCAGGCCCAGCCTGTGTGACGCCTTTGCCATTAGCACTATGCCCAGGCTAACTGCCTCCCCATGAAGCCAGTGCATATAGCTCAAGCCTGACTCAACTGCATGGCCAATGGTATGACCCAGGTTGAGGCAGGCGCGAGCGCCTGCTTCAACGTCATCACGCGCCGTAACGTAGGACTTCAGCTCGGCACAGCGCGTGACCATGCTAGCAACAGCAGGCGCTGCTCGTCTTGCCACGTCATGCGCATGCACAGCCAGCCAGCAGTAGAAGCCACGGTCGAGGCCCGCGGCAATCTTGGCAGCCTCAGCCAAACCAGCCCTCCACTGCCGCGATGGAAGTGCAGCCACCCTGCCCATCTGCGCTTCCATGTAGCGTGGTGGGTGTATGCAACCCACAGCGTTCTTGAAGTCCCCGGTGTTTATGCCCACCTTGCCGCCCATTGATGAATCAACGCAGGCAAGGAGCGTGGTGGGGTGCTGCACTATACTCACACCTCTCATGTAACACGCGGCGGCTAGCCCTGCGACATCACCCACGACTCCGCCGCCAAGCGATAGCACAACTGCATCGCGGCCCAGGCCCGCACGCAGCATTGCCCGTAGTATGAGCCTTAGGTAAAGAAATCCCTTGTAGCTCTCGCCAGTTCCAAGCACGACCCTAAGCCTACGACCTGCCATACCGTAAGCGCCGTACCGGCGCCTGCCCCAGGTTACCATAGCGCCTGCGTTGATGTCAGTGACCATTACCAGTCCAGCCCCAGGGCGCAGTTGCAGGCATGCTGGCTGCGACGACCCTGCGTGGTATGCCACCCAGGCAGTGCCACGGCCACTACGCACTGGCACGGCCCGCATAGCGTTCATCATGGCTGCACAGATAGCAGAAGGTTGCATGCTGCCTGGGGCGCAGTCAGCCCACCTCGCACCAATGATGCCGTTGTGCTAGATCTGTACATGGGGTCGCGCAGTGCGCGCAGCGACCTGTCGAACGCACGGTACAGCGGTCGCTCCCTGCACGATGCCCCGACGTTTCGAGCAATGTCGCCAGGGCTGCTATCGAGGTGCACGCCCAGCGCGTGCATAAGCCTGCACCTGCACTGCGACAGCGATACTATGCCACCTCCATGCGAGTTCACAGGGGCGAACTCGCATGCTCCAACCTGGAACTCCCACTTCCTGAACTGCCACTCTCCCACGTGCGCAAACACCAGCCATATGCGAACACCCAGGCATGCCTGCAGTGACAAGTCAGTGTCAGTGCGCTGCACTCGAAGCGCGCGCGATACAATGCAGCCTAGGGTTGTCTTACCAGCACCCATTGGTCCCACCAGCGCAATGGCTGTGCGCCAGCCTTCCACCTGGTGCGTGGAGATTGCATGCGGGCGCATCACGCTAGCACAACGCTGCACATTGGTGCCTGGTCGCCACGCCTGCGAAAATCCTTCCTCACTATGACGCGTGCGAAGCGCGCTCTACCTATGGAACCATCAGTTTGCGCCAAGCCGCAGGCCCTGGCAGCAATTGCTGGCCCCACGAGGCGCAGTAGAGACTTGGCACGGCCCATGGTGGTGCGTATTCTCCCGTGCAGCGCTAGAGATCTGGAGAGGTTCCTCAGCATTGCTAGCCTATGGGGTCCGCCCCTGCCAAGCTTGGGCTGGCTACGCCTATGGTTCATGCGCTGCGCACCAGCAGGCCAAGCTGCGCTCTTAGGGCGCGCACGCTCTCCGTAAGGACGGCGAGTGGCGATGCTGAGCCATTGGTCTCTATGGAAACCACCAGCCTCTCGCAAACGCGGCCGCTCCCCAGCCTCGTCGTCTCTACTGCGTAAGACGCACAGCGCACTGGCGTAAAGGCTGCCTCCAGATGGAACAGGCCAGGGGTGGGATCGTGTCGTACGCCTGGCCTGAGGCACCCACGGCCACGCTCTAGGGTTATAGTCAGCCCTAGCACTCCGCCGCAAAGGTACGCAAGCGTTGCTTCGGGGTTTACGACCTCGCAACGTGGCGGCATTGGTATATCGCAGGCAGCAACCTTTCCATGGGCGCTGGTGCTAAGGCACAGGCGCACTGCGCCCGGCCTGTGGCACCTGAACACAATGCGAGTGATGTTTAGCACTAGGCCCGGCACGTCCTCAGCTAGACCCGGCATGTGGTCTAGCTCACCCACAGCATGATGCAAGCGTAGCGCAGACGCTGCATGACCAGGAGCATGTGCCACGATCGCACGCCTGACGTAGCAACCTAGGGTGCTGGCCATGCCACGCTCCAGCGGCTCAATTGCTATAGTGGCGGCATGAAGGCCAGTTCGTACAACCGCAGTAACCCTTGGCCTCAGCACGAGTACAGATCCTCTACCCTTTCGGTATGAAGCCCGTGCGGCAGCTCAGCAGCGGTTGGTGCGCGCCTGAACACACCCTCAGCAATGTCGCAGCGCACGTGCAGCCAGGCGTAGGGGCAGCCGTGCTCCATATAGCGCGCTGCTGAGCATAGCGCGCTGCGTACTGCGACTACATCCCCCGCCCGCACAGCGTAGGACGGCGAGTGTACCACTGCGGCGTTAACAGTTACGTGCCTGTGCGACACGAGTTGACGAGCAGCTGGACGAGTAGTGCAGAAGCCCATACGGTAGACAACGTTGTCCAAGCGCGACTCGAGGGCCTGAAGAAGCCTGCTTCCAGCGTGCCCCGGCACCCTTGCAGCACGCCTAACGTAGGCGGAGAACTGTCGCTCTAGCACGCCGTAGTACCTCTTAATCCGCTGCTTTCCCCTGAACTGCATGCCGTATGTTGATGGCCTATGTCCCTTGTGCCTATTGCACTGCCCAGGCTTGGCGCCAGCCCTGCACTTTTCCTCGAACGGCCTTGCACCGCTCTTCAGGAGGAGATCGACCCCCTCCCGTCGCGAGAGCCTCTGCCTAGGCCCTAGGTATCGAGCCATGCTACACCCTCCTGCGCTTGGGCTGCTTGCATCCGTTGTGCGGTGTGGCAGTAACGTCCTCCAAAGAGGCTATTTTGATCCCTGAGCCGTATAAGGCCCTTATTGCTGACTCCCTACCCGTCCCAGGGCCGCTTACCCTGACCCTAAGCGTTCTCATGCCGCGTTCCATGGCAGCCCTAGCAGCGCTCTCGCCTGCCGACTGCGCAGCGAACGACGTTGACTTCCTCGAGCCCCTGAACCCCTGCTTGCCGGAGCTTGTCCAGAACACCACGTTGCCGTGCACGTCGGTAATGGTTACAATGGTGTTATTGAAAGTGGTGCGGATATGTGCAACCCCATCCGGCGCGCCATCCCTGCCCATGTTATCCAGGCCCTGTGCGATGCTCTGGCCAATCATGTTGCTGCCCTCGCGCAGCCAGGTCGGCGCCTCTTGCACGTCTTTGCGTTCGTCCTTGTTCTCTGCCCCCTTACTGGTAGATGCCTACCGTGCCTAAGGCCTCTTAGGGAGTTTATATCCACGAGTCTCCTTACTCTCATTGAGACGCGACGCCTCAGTTCGTCCTGAAGCGTTAGCCGACCCAGCGCCTGCCTGAGCCTGTGAATATCTGCATCCCTGAGCGTACGGACCGCCCTGCGCAGATCGACGCGTGCAACGAGGCACGTGCGAGCGGCCAATGCGCGCCCTATGCCATGTATCCGCGTTAGCCCCATCTCAAGGCTTAAGTTCCCCGGTATGTCCACGCCCATCGCCCTCATGCCTACCCCTGGCGTTGCTTGTGTTTGGGGTTGTGTTTGCACGTTACCCTAAGAACACCGTGCCTCCTGTGCACTCTGCACGACTTGCAAATGGCCTTTACCGACGAGGCAACCCGCACTTGCCTACCTCAGCCTGAACACTATCCTAGCACGCGCCGGGTCGTATGGCGTCAGCGCTACCACTACGCTGTCCCCAGGTAGTATTCTTATCGAGTGCAACCTCATCCTACCTGATGCATAGGCTGTTACCATGCGCTCATCCCTTAGTCTGACCCTGAAGTTTGCGTTGGAGAGGCTCTCCATTACTATGCCCTGCGCCTGCTCGACATCATGCCTATGAGCCCCGCCCCTGCGTCTTGTGCAGCGCAGCGTGCCTCTGCCCACTTGCATTGGTGGGCGTTGCGAAAAGCCAGCGTTGTGCATGCCTCCCGACGTGTGTGTGTTCATACTGTGCTCGCGGTGAAGCTATGGAGCCGCGAGTCGAGCGTGCACAGTGAGCGTGGCGCTGCGGGTACCGTAGGCCTTCAAGCCCCAGCCGCAGCTGCCAAGCAGACTATGCATGCGCAGCGTGGGCGCATTGATTCTGCCGTTGTGCTGTGCAACGCACTGTAGCTGGCACATCCGGACGCCGTGACCCAGCCTATCCCGCCTTGCGAAACCGCGCTTCGGAAGCCTTCTGTGTAGCGGAGTTTGCCCTCCTTCGAACGCCACCTTGTTGAATCCGCCCGACCTAGAGAGCTGACCTTTGTGACCCCTGCCGCACGTCTTTCCATGACCCGATCCAATGCCCCTACCAACTCGCGTACTACGGTGCGAAGGCTGGCGTAAGGGGTACCGCTCAGCTGGGTTCACAGTATTCGAACCAAGTGCTGCACGCACGACGCCGCGCCTATGGTGTGCGGCGTTAGAGGCAGCGTGCGCATGGACCACATCCTGCGCAGCCCAAGGCACCTTACGCACAGCCTTTGCCTACGCGGCGACGATATGGGGCTCCTGACTAGCTGCAGCCTTATGTGCCCCCGCGTTCTGCCCTCTCGCGCAATGATCATACCTCACCTCGCGGCCGCTGCCTTAGAAGTCCATCTATTGCAGCCCTTGCAACGTTCATCGGGTTACTTGACCCGTGCCGCTTTGCGACTGCGTCCGTTATGCCCGCTGCTGCGAGCACTGACCTAACGTGGTTGCCTGCAACGATCCCGCGCCCAGCCCTTGCTGGCAAGAGCACAACCTTGGTAGCACCATGCCTACCCCTGGACTCGTGTGCTAGTGTGCCTTTGCCAATACGCGCTCGCACCATGTTCTTACGCGCGTCGCAGCCAGCTTTCTGCAGCGCGGTTGAAAAGTCTTTGCCGCGGCCCTTCCCTAAGCCCACGCTTCCATTGCCATCTCCGGCGACCACATGAGCAGAGAAGCCAAGTACGCGCCCGCCCCGGACAACCTTGGAAACCCTCCGAAGCATTATGAGCCTGTCAGTGCACGGCCTTGCAGCAGTGCCGTGGGCTGTGCTTGCGGTCATAGCATCATTCCATGAAGCCTAGCAGAGTCAGCCAGCGCGCTAACAATGCCTAGGTACCTAAGGCTGCCGCGGCATAGCCACACAGTGCCCATGCCGGATGCAACTGCACGGCGCGCAACGAGTGCGCCAACTGCAGCAGCGCGCACAAGGCCTCCGAGCGCTGGCTGCATGATCTTATCCATGCCATGCGTAGATGCAGTTGAAACGGCGCCAACTGCACGAAATGGCTTCACCATAGCCATGACGTGCTTGTGCGTGCTACGGACAAGCAGTGCTGGCCTGCTCTGCTCGTGCACTGCTAGCTGACTCACTTTGACCTCCTGCGCACCCTGAGCCTCATCGCCTCGTCTGCATAGCGGAACCCCTTGCCTTTGTATGGCTCCATGGGTCTGTGCCTCCTAACTTGTGCAGCCGCTTCACCCACGCGCTGCTTGTCCGTGCCTGATATGGTCAGCTCTGTTGGAGATGGAAGCGACGCTGCCAGACCCTCTGGCACCGCGTACTGCACTGGGTGGGAGTAGCCAATAAACATGGTTAGCCTGCAGCCCCTTAGCTCCAGCCTATACCCTACGCCAGAAAGAATTATAGTCTTGCTGTGCCCGCTAACTACACCGCGCGCCATGTTAGCTATTAGAGCAATGGTGGTGCCACATATGCCCCCTGCCCTCCTGGACCGCAGCCGTGGCTCTATCTGTACGAACCCACCTGCAACGCACGCGCTAACTGATGCGCTTAGAGCAATGCGCATGGAGCCACCCGCCCCCCATGCCTCCAAGGCACCATCTGCAAGGGCAATGCTGCAGCCAGATGGGATGGCCAGCGCAGCCTTGCTAGCCTGGCGAGGTGCAATAGCGCGCCTACACGACATAGCACACCACCTCGCCACCTATGCCAAGGCGCCTGGCTAGGCTACCAGTCAAAATTCCCTTTGTTGTGCTGATTATAGCCATACCGTTGCAGTATACGCTGGGCATGAGGCTTGCAGCACTGGCTTGCACCCTGAGCCCAGGCCTAGACGCTGGCACGAGCGAACGCATTGCTGGTGCTGCGTCAGCGCGGCGCAGCTCTAGCCGCAGCGACCTACGCTGCCTGCCTCCTGGCGCCAGGTCGTGAGCTATGCAGAACCCAGGCGCGTACCCTGCACGGTTGAGGGCCCTGGCGAGCGATACGTTGGCTGATGTAATGCGTAGGCGCGCTACGCGCCTATGGACTGCCATGCAGTTCCTAATGTGAGCCAGGGTGTCAGACATGCGCACCGTGCCCATATTCTACCAGCTGGCCTTTGTTACGCCGGGGATCTCACCCCGGGCAGCCATCTCGCGGGCACATATCCTGGACAGGCCGAATAGCCTAAGGTAGCCGCGCCCGCGTCCTGTCACAAGGCACCTGTTCCTGTGTCTCACAGGGCTGGAGTCCCTTGGCAGACGGTGCAGCCTGTCCCTCACCGTGCGCTTATCGCACTCGGGCACTGCGCTGGACCGTAGCAGCGCTAGCATGAGTCGCCTTTTGCTAAGGTATCTCAGCCTCAGAGCGCTGCGTTTCCTCTCCCTCTCGACTACGGAAAGCTTCGACATCACTGCGGGATGAGTGGGAAGGCTATGCGCCTCAGTAGGCGCGCAGACTGGGCGCCGCAGGTTGCGCGAACGGTAATGCTGGCGCACAGCCCGCACGGTTCGGGGGCCGTGTTCTCAACCTCGTTGAAAACAGACAGGCTACGCATGCCGACGCTAATGCTGCCTCCTGCGTCGATGGAGCTTGCTGGCACTCCCCGGAAATCCCTCACCCTAGGCAGATACAGGTGTATGAGCCTGTCCGTTAGCTCGTGCATCCTGCGGCTCCTTAACGTTACCTTCAGCCCCACGGTATCACCACGCCGGACCTTGAAGTTTGATATTGACCTAGACGAGCGGGTTGGCATGGGGCGCTGGCCTGCTATCGAGCCAAGCGCTTCAGACATGCCACGCACACTTGGTGCGCTGCCCCTGAGTCTGCCAATGCCCATACTCAGGGTGGCCTTCCATAGCCTAGGCACCTCCATTGCGGATGGACCTAGGAGGCGAGGAGCAACGCTTGCTGCATAGTACCTGTAGAGTCCATCGTGACCATTGTCGGCCGCATGGCCACCATCGCCTGCCAAGGGGATCATACAACCTCCGGTGCTAGGGGCACTACTTTGATGAAACGCGACCGCTTAACCTCTCTGGCAATAGGTCCGAATACCCTCGTGCCTATGGGCTCATGCTTTGCGTTGAGCAGAACTACAGAGTTGTCGCCAAACCTGACATAGGTACCATCACCTCTCTGTATGGGGTGTCTGGTCCTTACTACCACGGCTGCATGCACCTCTCCCTTTCTGACCCTACCCCGAGTGGAGGCTTCCTGAATTGATACCTTAACCAGATCGCCCACTCTGGCGTACCTCCTCCTGGTACCGCCGAGCACCTTGATGCACACTGCCACCCTTGCGCCGCAATTGTCTGCAACGAAAGCCGCGGTGCCAGCCTGGATCATGCAGGGTACTCCACTGCCCAGAACTTTGTCCTAGACACAGGCCTGCACTCGCGCACCGTTGCAGTGCGGCCTGCAGAAGTTGTGCGCAGTGGGTCGTGTGCGAAGACCCTAAGCACTGTAACGGTGCGCCTCTTGTAGAGCCTGTGCCTGCGAACGCTGAGCAGTGCCACGACGGCCGTGGTTGGGCAGACCTTGCGCACCACTACCCCTTGCCTACGTCGAGCCACAGCCCAGGCCCTCTAGGTGAATCAGGGCATGTGCAGAGCGCGCGGCCATTGCGCCAGCCCTTGGGAACAAGGCCCCGCGCCTGCCGCACTGGGCCTTGCATGCCTCGGCAGCTGCATGGCGTAGCATTAGTGACCCAAGCTCGGCCGCCATGAATCGTGCGCACATATTGCACGCTTGGGTTGCGTTACCCTTGCGATACGTCTTGCTCACCGGCATGCAAGCGCTGTCTTAATGGGGAGCTTAGGCATGGCGAGCCTTAGTGCAGAGCGCGCTATGTGGTCGTCCACACCCCCCACCTCGTATATAATCCTGCCTGGCCTTACCTCGAAGACGTAGTGATCTGGGCTGCCCTTGCCGTTTCCCATCCTAACCTCAGCAGGCTTTCTCGATATGGGCTTGTCCGGGAAGACTCGTATTGTCACCGAGCCCGCGCGGCGGATGCTGTGCGTTATGGCCCGCCTGCCAGCTTCTAGGTGCGACGAGCTCAACCTGCCCCTTGATAGAGCGCGCAGTGCGAGTGCGCCGTGTACAATGGTGCTCCCGCTCCTGGCAAGCCCCCTGTTGCGCCCCTTGTGCTCCTTCCTGTACTTTCTCCTACAAGGCTTGAGCATGACGGACCTCCGTGGCTCCGTGCACCCATACCTTTACGCCCACCGTGCCGTACACTGTCTTTGCGCATGTGGCTGCGTAGTCCACCTCGGCGCCTATGCTGTGCAGCGGCACGGTGCCCTCCATGTGCCACTCTGTACGCGCTATCTCTGCACCGTTCAGGCGCCCGGAGCACATCACCTTGACGCCACGTGCACCATGCCTTGCAGCTGCACTTGCTGCGCGCCTTATTGTTCGCTTTATGTGCGCCCTCCTCTCCACCTGATCTACGACGCGTCTAGCTATGACGTGTGCGCTCAGCTCAGGGCGCCTCATATCATCCAACACCACGTCGATGCAATCCCCGAACCGCAACCTAACTATATCCCGCGCTGCCTCGCCCGCAAGCCTGCCCTGCACCTGGCTAACCCTAGGGCACCTTAGGTGGATGGCGCACCCTTTGCACGTCCTAGTCACTGCCATTGGACCCATGGGCACCTTTGACATCTTCGAACCAACAAGCCTCCTTAGCATCATGTCCTGGGCTAGATGCGCCGCGAATGCATGGCTCTCCGCATACCACTGCGCATCCCAGTCATACCTAGCGCTCAGCCTGAAAAGCCTTGGGTGCACCTTCTGTCCCACTGTAAGCTCCGGAGTGTTATGGTTATGTGGCACATCCTGCGCCTTATTATGCAAGCTCGCCCTTTTGCCCGAGGGCTTACTCGTCTTAAAATGCCTGCTGACCCTACGCTTGAGCATGCCACTACTGCGCGAGCTGGGCTTAGCCCCGCTAGTGCTAACTTTGGCATAGCTCTGTGCAGCACTCTGTGCACTATCCTTGCAGCCTTTCGCGCGTGTAGATACAGCGCACCTATTGCTGACGATAATGGTAGACCCATTATGCTACGCAATACAGGGTGAATCTTGCGCAAAGACGAGCTGCAGCGGCACGCAGCTACCTTTAGCTCTACTGCACTGCTGAAATGCATGGCTGTCATGGCTGCGCCGTCCTGTCGCGTACCCTGGATTGCTTCTCCCGAGAGTGGCACCTGAACGTTCTTGTTGGCGCAAACTCACCCAGCTTGTGCCCTACCATGTCGACATGCACCCTTACAGCAACGTGGCGCTTTCCATTATGGACGTGCACAGTTCTGCCTACCATGCCAGGCGTTATGGCTGACTGTCTGGACCAGGTTCTGAAGGCATGCCGTATGCTCGAGCCATTGATCCACCTTCTGAGCGACAGCGTACAGAAGGGGCCCTTCCTTACTGATCTACTCATATCCCCTGCGTCGTAGGATTACCCTTCGCCCGCCCTTGCTACGCCTGGTCTTCATGCCTTTGGTATGCTGTCCCCAAGGGCTTACTGGATGCCTGCCTGCGGTTGTCTTGCCCTCACCACCACCATGCGGGTGATCCACAGGGTTCATGGCCACGCCGCGAACCGTAGGCCTGACGCCGCGCCACCTCATCCTGCCAGCCTTGCCCTGCTTTGTGCGGGAGTGGCCTGCGTTTCCTACCGCACCCACAGTGGCATAGCAGCGCCCGTCAATAGACCTTACCTCACCAGACCTAAGCCTTACTGTAACGTTGGCGCCATTAGCAGATATTACTGTGGCATAAGCGCCTGCAGCCCTAGCAAGCTGCGCCCCTGCACCAGGTCGCATCTCCAGGTTGTGTACGCAGGTACCCACTGGAACCTTCCACAGAGGCAGACTGCAGCCTTGCCTGACTGGGGCATCGTTTCCTGATGCTACCTCCATGCCTACCATGGCACCCTGGGGCGATATGATGTACCTCCTACTACCGCTTCCGTACAGCACCAGAGCTATGCTAGCGCTGCGGTTGGGGTCGTACTCTACCCTCTCCAGCCTGCCTTTATAGCACCCGGTGCGGTAGTGGAAATCAACGACCCTGTACCGCCTCTTGTGCGCTCCGCCCCTGTGCCGTACCGTTATGACGCCCGAATTGTTCCTGCCCGAGCTCCTGTGGTGCCTCCTTAGCAGAGACCTCAGCGGGTTATTCCTATACGCCACCCGTCCCTCCTAGCACGGCAGGCTAAGCGTACCGCCGTGCGTATATGTCGCGTTGCCTGAACGCATGCGAGGCGTTCAGAAGCGCCTGCGCTCATGAACATGGCCAGGCGCATGACCCCACTGGCCATGGGACCGGCGCGCAGTGTGATGACCACACCTTGGGATAGCCAGTTGGCTCCATTGCTCGCGCGTCCCCTGGCTCGTAGCGCGCTTAGCAGCCCTGCGTTCAGCATAGTGAGTGCATGGTTGCTATGTCTTCGGCCGCCTTGCGTGTCATTACGATCCGGCACGATAGGTGGAGCGCCCTTGGGCTAATGCCCCTCTGTGCCACTATGCTCAGCCCACTGACGTTCCTTGCAGCCCGGTAGGCATGGTAGCATAGCTCGCTGTTGCCTACAACGACCATGGTGCTAGGCTGTGCGCTGGCACACCGCAGCTCCCTTGTCTTGCTGGGCGCTAGCCGCAGGGCGTCAACGATAGCCAGCCGTCCTTGCTGCGCCGCACGTACTATCTGGACGTGAAGCGACAGGCGTGCCATGCGCTTGTTAATCCTGACTAGCCTGGATGCTGCGGTTCTGGAGGGGAATGCCCTTCCCCCACCTCTCCATAGTGGGCTTGACGTCATGCCAGCTCTTGCCCTGCCAAGCCCCTTCTGCCTCCATGGCTTTCTCGTGCTGTGGCTTACTTCGCCCCTGCTCCTCTGAGCGCTGCATGACGGCCTGAGGCTAGCATGGTACGCGTTTAGCACCTGCCTCAGTAATGGGTAACCGGCATGGCTGCCATGGGATGGCCTATGGCAGTATGGCGACGATACTCCCTGCATGCCCTGGGATCCCGCCCCTGACCATAACGAAGTCGTGTGCAACATGCTCCACCATCAGGTTTCTTGCCGTTGCGTACTTGCACCCCATGCGTCCAGGCATTCGCTTGCCTGGGAATACTCTGCCTGGATCCTGCGACATTCCTGTGGATCCGAGGGTGCGATGGGCCTTCGAGCTGCCGTGAGAGGCCCTGCCCGAACTGAAACCGTGCCTCTTCATGACGCCGCTGAACCCCTTGCCTACAGACCTTGCCTTGATTGATACTAGTTGCCCTGCTCGCAATATCGCCTTGGCATGTGGCCTGCCGCATGCTAGTATGCCGTGCTGCGCCATGCCATGCTGCGCAGGCAAAGCAGCATACGCCGCTGGTTCCATGTTACGCCCAAGGCATGCGCAAAGTTGTGGTCGGGACAGACGCTTGCTGTGCGCGCTGCGATACAGGACGACGCGCTGCGCAGAGCTACGGCACGCATTGCGCAGCGGCGTGTTTCCACTTACGTCTAGGATGGTCACTGGTACAACGCCTCCGCTCCCGCTCGATATGCGGGTCATGCCTACCTTGACGCCCAGCATGATGCTTACGCTCATCTTGCCCTACGGCCTCACTCGGATTGCTACTCCTGCAGGAACGTCTGCGCTCATTAGTTCCTCTGCTAACCAGGTCGTAGGGCAAGGCATGTGTATGAGCATCTTGTGAGTGCGCACCTCCATCTGATCCATGGCCCTCTTGTCGATGTGCGGCGACCTTAGGAGGTCGAACCTGCGGCGCCTCATTGGGAGGGGCACAGTGCACACCCGACCAATGCAGGCTGCTGCTATTGTGCGCGTCAGGCGTGCTGCTGTGTCCTGCACGGCGCGGGGGCTGAATGACTTCAGCACCAGCCTCATGCTCAGGATTACCGTACGATCTTGGTTACAACGCCTGCGCCAACTGTCTTGCCCCCCTCGCGGATCGCGAAGCGCAGACCTTCCTCCATGGCCACTGGAGCTATCAGAGTGACGTCGACTTGCACATTGTCGCCAGGCATAACCATCTCAACACCCTTAGGGAGCACTATGCTTCCTGTGACGTCTGTCGTGCGGAAGTAGAACTGGGGCTTGTAGTTTGCAAAGAATGGGGTGTGCCTTCCGCCCTCGTCCTTTGTCAGGGCGTACACTTCAGCTACGAAGCTGGTGTGCGGGGTTATTGTGCCAGGCCTGGAGAGTATCTGGCCACGCTCTACGTCCTCACGCCTCAGGCCCCTTAGCAATACGCCCACATTATCTCCAGCCTGACCATTGTCCAGGAGCTTCCGGAACATCTCCACTCCAGTACACACTGTCTTTGCTGTGGGCCTGAGTCCAACCACCTCAAGCTCGTCGCCTATTTTTACCGTGCCACGCTCTATGCGCCCTGTAGCAACTGTGCCACGGCCGGATATTGAGAAAACATCCTCAACTGGCATAAGGAATGGGCAGTCTATCGGGCGGGTTGGTTCTGGTATATAGCTGTCTAGCACCTCAGACAGCCTTAGCACAGACCTAGTGCCAAGCTCTGTATCCACACAATCGAGCGCCTGCTTTGCGGAGCCCCTTATTACTGGAGCGCTGTCTCCAGGGAAGTTGTACTTTGAGAGCAGCTCCCGGATTTCCATCTCTACCAGGTCCAGAAGCTCTTTATCCTCCACCATGTCGCACTTGTTCATGTATACCACTATGTACGGTACGCCCACCTGCCTTGCCAGCAGGATGTGTTCCCGGGTCTGCGGCATTGGTCCATCAGTTGCCGAGCATACTAGGATGGCGCCGTCCATCTGTGCTGCGCCTGTTATCATGTTCTTGACGTAGTCAGCATGGCCTGGGCAGTCAACGTGGGCATAGTGCCGTGTCTCAGTCTCGTACTCTATGTGTGCCGTGTTTATGGTAATGCCACGTGCTCGCTCCTCTGGTGCGGCATCAATGTCCTCGTACCTCTTAACGCTGCACCCGTGACTAGATAGCACGCTCGTCATTGCTGCAGTCAGCGTGGTTTTGCCATGGTCCACGTGGCCTATGGTGCCCACGTTGATATGTACCTTCTTCCTTTCGAACTTAGCTTTGGCCATTGGCGTAAGGGGTAGGGGTTACTTGTGCGCGCTGCTGTCCCTGTCGAACACCTCGCGCCTTACTTCTCCGTACCTGCTGAACTCCATTGAATACGTGGCTCTCCCCTGTGTCATAGACCTTAGGGACGTCGAGTAGCCAAACATAGTCGCAAGCGGTATCTCGGACCGAACGACCTTGGTGCAATAGCCCTGGTGTGCTGTGGATTTGACCAGGCCCCGCCGTGCCAGCACGTCGCCTACTATCGCCCCAAGGTAATCCGGAGGCGTCTCCACTTCCACCGCCATTATGGGCTCCAGTATCACAGGGCCAGCTTCCTGTATAGCCCGCCTGCATGCCATGGCGCCGGCCGCCCTGAAAGCATGTTCGCTTGAGTCGACCTCGTGGTACGACCCGAACACCAGCTCTATTCTCACGTCCGTAACCTGAAACCCAGCTGCGACTCCGGCCCTGAGCGCATCCTGAATGCCTCGGTTCACTGACTGTATGTACTCCCTTGGTATCACCCCACCCTTTATCCTATCCATGAACTCGTAACCACTGCCGGGGTTTGGGTGTGCCACTATAACAACGTGGCCGTACTGTCCGCGCCCTCCAGTCTGCTTTACGTACCTACCCTCTACCCTGTCGCTTGATGACCTTATGGTCTCCTTGTATGCAACCTGCGGCCTACCTGTTCTAACATCTACCCCGAACTCTCGGCGCACGCGTTCAACCATTATGTCCAGGTGCAACTCCCCCATGCCGCATATGACCGTCTGACCTGTGTCCTGGTCTGTGTGTACTCGGAACGATGGGTCTTCCTGGGCCAGCTTGCCAAGTACGTCGCCTAGTTTGTCATGGTCTTCCTTGGTCGCGGGGATCACGGACTGGGATATGACAGGGCTGGGGAATGATATGCGCTCCAGCACCAAGTCTGTACCGGGGCTACAAAGGGTATCTCCTGTAGATATCTCCCTCAGACCAACTACTGCAGCAATGTCACCCGATGATATGCACCCTATGTCCTCCCTGGCGTTAGCGTGCATCTGCAGTAAGCGTGCTATCTTGTCCCTCTTGCCCTTCGTAACATTAACAACAGCACTTCCTGCGCTAATGCTCCCTGCGTACACCCTCAGGAACACTAGCTGTCCAACGAAGGGGTCCGTCATTATCTTGAAGGCCAGCGCCACGAACCTGCTGTCCGTTGGTTTTAGCTCTACAGGAACTCCTGTAGTGGTCTCAGCAGTCACCGGTAGACAGTCTAGCGGCGATGGCAGGTAGTCTATGACCGCATCCAGCAGGCACTGTACGCCCTTGTACTTGAAAGCGCTGCCGCATAGTACGGGCTGGGTCTTGCACCCGACGGTGCTCCTTCTAAGTGATGCAACTAGCTCATCAACTGGTATGGGGCTACCGTTATCCTCAAGGTACTTCTCCATGAGACGTTCGTCATGCTCGACTATTGCCTCTAGCATCGCACGCCGACGTTGCACTGAGCTCTCAATTGAGGACTGCGGTATGGGGCAGCATCTGAACACGGTACCCTTGGATGCGTCGCTCCACTCAATGCACCTCATCCTCATTAGATCGACTACGCCTGTAAAAGCGTCGCAGTTGTACAGTGGGGACGCTATGGGCACGGGGTTTGCACCGAGCCTGTCACGCATCTGGGCGCAAACCATGTCGAAGTCTGCGCCCCTCCTGTCCATCTTATTCACGAAGCACACCATGGGCACGCCATACCTCCTGGCCTGCCTCCACACTGTCTCGGACTGTGGCTGTACGCCTCCTACTCCACAGTACAGCATGCAGGCTCCGTCTAGCACCCTCATTGACCTCTCTACCTCGGCGGTGAAGTCTACGTGGCCTGGCGTGTCTATGATGTTTATGCGATGTTTGCACCTACCGCCATCCATTCCGCTCCAGAAGGTAGTAGTGGCAGCAGAGGTAATTGTTATGCCTCGTTCCTGCTCCTGCTCCATCCAGTCCATGGTAGCAGTCCCGTCGTGCACCTCGCCCATCCGATGGTTCACGCCGGTGTAGTACAGTATCCGCTCGGTCGTTGTTGTCTTGCCTGCGTCTATGTGAGCGCTGATGCCTATGTTCCTATAGTGCTCCAAGGGAGTTGCCTTGGCCATGCTATCCGCGCCTGCTGTGCGAGAATGCCCTGTTCGCGTGGGCTAGCCTGTGCACCTCGTCCCTTTGCCTAACTGCCCCGCCTCGCCGGCACAGGGCGTCTAGAATCTCGTTGTATAGCCTGACGTGAGCATACCTCTCCCTCCGGCGCATCGCGGCTGACTTGAGCCACCTTAGTGCCAAGGACATCCTGCGCTTAGCGCAGATCTCAGCAGGAACGCGGTAGCTTGCTCCGCCCATTCGTCGCGTCCTGATTTCAGCGGATGGTTTTATGTTATGAAGCGCCTGCATGAGCATATCGTACGAACGGCGCCTGTCTGGGCTCAGCATTGCAAGCGCAGTGTATACTATCCTTGCCGCAACCGTCTTTTTTCCGGACACCATCACCAGGTTAACTAGCCTGCCAACCTCCGGCGCCTCGAACAGGGGATCACAACAAGCGCGAAGCCTTACTGCACCGCACTTTCTGGCCATGCCTACGCTGCTGAACGCGGCATCTTTGCTCCGTACTTCGAGCGTGACCTCCTGCGCTCCCTTACTCCTCCCGCGTCGAGTGCGCCTCTGACTATGTGGTAGCGCACCCCTGGCAGATCCTTCACCCTACCGCCGCGTACTAGCACCATTGAGTGCTCCTGTAGATTGTGACCCTCGCCGCCGATGTAGGATATGACTTCCAGACGGTTTGACAGCCGTACCTTTGCTACCTTTCGGAGCGCTGAGTTTGGCTTCTTTGGCGTCGTTGTGTACACCTTCGTGCACACCCCGCGAAGCTGGGGGCTCCCCCTGAGTGCTGGGCTCTTGCTCCTGGCTTCGAACCTCCTCCTCCCCTGCCTTACTAGCTGGTTCAGCGTCGGCATTGAGCCTCCTGTGCGCGTGGTAGACAAACCCAGTCCCTGCAGGTATCATGCGGCCCACTATGACGTTCTCCTTAAGCCCACGCAGAAAGTCACGCCTGCCGCTTGCCGCCGCGGTGGCAATTACCTTGGTGGTTTCCTGGAACGAGGCCGCTGATATGAAGGACTCAGTGCTTAGTGCAGACTTTGTTATGCCTAGCAGCGTGTGCTCATAAGCTGCCGTGCGCCTGTTCTGTAGACGCAGCGCAGCGTTCGCTCTCGCTGCCTCCAATCTGGCTACGTGCTCGCCCTCGTGGAATGCTGAGTCTCCTGGGTTCACCACCCGAACGCACCTGAGCATCTGCCTTGCTATGATCTCCAGGTGCTTGTTGTTAACCCTAACCCCCTGAGGCTCGAGTATAGACTGCACGTCGTCCTGCAGGCGCTGAAGGAGCGCCGTTGGACCATTACTACGCAGGATGCCGTGCAACCAGCATGAGGAATCAGGCTCGTTGTGCCTACGCTGCGCCTGACGCGCCTCGAACAGGCTTGCCATGCGGGCAAGCCCTCCCGTTATGTCTGTGTTACCTTCGGCATGCGCTGGCTCTGTTGCTATTACCTGCCCACGCCTAACGTACTGCGTCGCACCTATTGCTACCTCTGCCCCTGCACTTAGCATCACCGTGCAGCACCTTCCGTCGCTGCGCGTTAGGCGTATGCCTTCTGCACACTTGGTTGCTAGGGAGTCGTGCTTCGCTATAACTGGTGTTGTTACGGCGTCCCAAGATAGCAGTACTTCGCCTGCTGCAACTATATCGCCGCCTGCATGGTGCAGTATGGAACCATGGGGTATGGCGTGGGACTCCCTGGCACATCCGCGCCCGTCGTGTATCTGAACGCTTCCATTGTGCGAGGAGGCTACCCTTACTCCGTGCGGCGTAACGCTATGCGTGCATGGGCTGTATCGCACTACGCCTGGCTGGCACGCCATTACGTCGTGCGACCTTGAGGATGCTATGCCGCCAATGTGAAACGTGCGCATGGTCAGCTGTGTGCCTGGCTCTCCTATTGACTGCGCAGCAACTACCCCAACCGCAGCGCCCATGTTAACGCGTGACAGCGTGCAAAGGTCTTGCCCGTAGCACATGGCGCACACCCCATGCTGCGAGTCGCAGTGCAGCGGCGACCTTATGTTTATGCCTGCTACAGATCGCAGTAGCGAATCCTCTAGCACGTCCCTAGTTATGGACGTGTTGCGCTGGTATAGCACATCACCGGCATCGGACTGCACGGACGAGGCAGTATATCTGCCTATGCACCAAGCTAGCGCTCTATCAACGGCTGTGCTGTTAAGCTTCGGCCTGCCCACCGTTACGCCAGCGCACGTGCCGCAGTCTAGCTCTGTTATTATTACGTCGTGCGATGCGTCCACCAGTCTGCGCGTGAGGTATCCTGAGTCTGCAGTCCTAAGCGCTGTGTCTGCAAGCCCTTTCCTAGCACCATGCGCTGACATGGCGAACTCCACGGCATTGAGCCCATCGCGGAAACTCGACGTAACAGGCGTGCCTAATATCGTGCCGTCCGGCCTTACCATCAGCCCCCGCATTCCTGACAGCTGCTTTACCTGCTCTGTAGAGCCCCTTGAACCAGAAGCGGACATTAGATGCACGGCGTTTGTTGCGGCTAGAGTAGTGCTGCCCTGCCTCGCCAGCTCTAAGGCCAGCATGGAGCTAACTAGCTCCGACGTTTCCTGCCACAGCCTTGTCGTTGCATGATCCAGCCTTGTGCCTGTCAGCACACCCGAATTGTGCGACCTGTGAAGTCGAGAGCTCAGGCGCCATGCGCCGGCTATGGTAACCCCCTTGCGGACAGGCGCGCACATGTCGTCAATGCACAGGGAAATACCTGCTCGCGTGGCTGCATTGAACCCAGCAACCATTAGCGACTCAGCCATACCCTTAAGGCATAGCGGAGCGCAGCGGCGTGCAGCCTCGTTCATCACCTCTACCAGCACGCCCTTGCTAATGGTGCGGTTTACTCTATGAAACGGCGTTCCTGCAGGCAGAGCGTGCGACAGCAGGGCCCTGCCTACCGTCGTGTTGTGCAGCACTGAGAACTCACTGTACGACCCCCTGTGCCTTAGCGACTCTCTTACGACTACCATGGCTCTGGTGTGCGAACGCGACCACCCTGACTCCATCTGTAACGCTGCGCTGTCTGCTATGCCCAGCTCGCCATGGTAGTCATCCTCAGGCCCGCATGTCAGGTAGTATATACCCAGCACCATGTCCTGGGTGGGAGCTGACGCTGGGTATCCGCTTGCAGGTAGAAGCAGGTTGTTGCAGGGCAGCAGTAGCATCCTGGCCTCCGTCGCTGCCTCAACTGACAAAGGAACATGCACTGCCATCTGGTCGCCATCGAAGTCAGCGTTGAATGGTGCGCAGACGAGTGGGTTGAGCCTTATTGCCAGGCCTTCTACCAGCGTCGGGTAGAAAGCCTGTACGCTCAGCCTGTGCAGCGTGGGCGCCCTGTTGAGCAGAACTGGATGGTGCCTTATCGCATGCCTAAGCGCTGCCACAGCAGCAGTAGACCCAGCTGAAACCTCTGCCCTCGCCCTCTCCGCCGCCATGCCGCCCCTAATCAGGGCACCAGCAACGAATGGCCTGAACAACTCTAGCGCCATGCAAATAGGTATTCCGCACTGGTGTAGCCCTAGGTCTGGCCCCACAACTATGACAGACCTGCCTGAGTAGTCGACCCTCTTCCCCAGCATATGTTGCCTGAACCGGCCAGTCTTACCGCGCAGCGCCTCAGATAGAGACCTTGGACGGCAGTGCGACCGCGCGTTGCCCTGTCGCGCAGTGCCGTCGATTAGGTCGTCCACAGATTTCTGCAATAGGTCGTGCTCGGCTGCCACGATGGACTGCGGGGCGCGGAGTGCAATGAGCCTCCTTAGCCTGTTGTTGCAGTTTATGACGCCGCGGTATAAGTCGTTCAGGTCCGAGGAGGCTGCATCACGTCCTGCGGATCTTATCATGGGCCTAAGGCCGGCGGGTAGCACAGGGATTACCGTAAGGATCATCCACTCTGGCCTGGCGCCGAACTCCAGTAGCGACGATAGCATGCGCAGCCTACAGATCATACTACCGCGCTGGCTGTCAGTTACGCGCGGTGAGGCTATGCGCGCCGTCGTGTCGTGCACCTCGCGCTCCATGCTTATCGATGCAAGCAGCCTACGCAGACCATCACAGCCGGAGTACGCCCGACCATGCTGCATGCCAACGGGGCGTGCGATGCTGTCTTCTAGCGAAGCCATGGTCAGGTCCCGGCATAGCAAGGCTCCAGGCGGGCGTATCAGGCGTGCCTGTCGCCTTGCTACGCGCACGACTTCCCTGTGCGGCAAGCCAAGTATAGTGCCAACATGGGGCGAGGATGGCCTAGAGAACCAAGCGTGCATTACGGGTTTGGCAAGCTCTATGTGGCCCATCCTTAGCCTCCTTGCGTACGAAGGCGCTATCTCAACCCCGCAGCACTCGCAGATTATGCCACTGTGCTGTGCACCGGCGTACCTTCCGCATTTGCACTCATGGCACATTGCAGGGCCGAATATCTCTGTGCAGAACAGGCCGTGCGCCTCGGGTATCATGCTCCTTTGGTTAACTGTTGCTGCAGTCAGCACTTCGCCATGCGACCAGGATCTAATCTGAAGCGGAGACGCCATGCATACCTTTACCCTGTCGAATGGTGCGGACATAGCCCCTCTTAAAGAGCCTAGCACGAACCTCTCGGCTACATTCATGCCGGCGCCTGCTCTGCCACTACGTCCACGCACAGCGACCTAAGCTCCCTTACCAGTAGACCTATGGACTCCGGCGTGCCGTAGCTCAGTGGCCGCACATCCTGCGCTATGTGGTCGTGCACCCTACGTCTCCCTCCTACGTCGTCAGATTTTATGGTCAGCATCTCCTGCAGCGTGAACGCAGCGCCATGTGCCTCTAGCGCCCACACCTCCATCTCTCCAACACGCTGCCCACCCCTGCGTGCCTTGCCACCAAGAGGCTGCTCGGTAACCGACGAATAGGGACCTGTTGACCTGCTGTGCACCTTGTTCCTTGCCAGGTGGTTTAGCTTTAGGTAGTACATAAAACCAACTGTCACTGGCCTGTCGTACTGTGTACCCGTCCTGCCATCGTATAGTATCGCCTGGTGCCTCCTATGCAGGCCGTGCTTGAACCTAACGCCCTGGGTTGCTGCAGCCCGAGCCAGGCTGCGTATCTCTGCTTCGCTAGGGCCGTCGAACGCAGGGCACAGCGTGCAAAGCGTAACTCTATGCCCCGGTGACCCTCCGTCCGCCACGCTGCATGCAGGGTAGCATCGCCCATCGCAGGCCATAAGGCCATGGCACATAGCGTCGTGATAGGCTGATGAGCACAGCAGGCGCTCTGCGGTGTTTGCCCGTGCCTCGAGCGCGATTGATGCAAGGCCTATGTGCGTCTCTAGAAGCTGCCCCACGTTCATCCTTGATGGCACTCCAAGCGGGTTTACTATAACGTCAACGGAACGGCCGTTCTTCATGTAAGGCATGTCCTCAATGGGCACAACCTTAGACACGACGCCCTTGTTTCCGTGCCGCCCCGAGACCTTATCCCCTGGCTGTAGATTGATGCGTGATGCTATGGCGACCTTGAGTGTTCGCGTTGCCTTATCATACGGGTGCAGGCCTGCTTTGGGCGATGCTTGTTGCGACCTGGCATAGGGAGCAGCAGCTAGGCCGTTGCGCGGCATCCAGAAGTACGGATCGCGCGCTGATGCCCAACAGTACGTTGCTCGAGCGCCGTGCTGGATGCGTCGCAGCAATGACTGCTCTCCTGCGCACTGCCCCGGTAGATCGTCATGCACATCGGGCTGGTTGCATGGCTCGATCCTAGCATATACCACGGTGCCGGTCATGCCTTGCGTTGCCCTTATGCTGGAGTCCCTGTTCGCCTGCTCGCTGGTTGCCAATGCTGTGCGTAGAAGACTGTTGCCCTTTGGTGCAATGCCGGCATGGCGTGGAGATATTTTGCCTACGATAATATCCCCTGGGTATACCCTCGAGCCCACCCTCACTATGCCGCGTTCGTCAAGCCTGTCGCGCTGCGACTGCGTTATGCCTGGCACGCACCTTGACAGCACCGTGCCACAGCCATCATCGCCGTCCATGTCTACAGAGACCTCGTCCAAGTGCACTGATGTGTAGGCGCCATTGCGCAGTAACGCCTCAGATACTGCCACCGAGTCCTCGTAGTTGTAACCTTCCCATGGCATGAAGGCAACCAGCACGTCCCTGCCTAGCGCCAGCACTCCGCCTTCGCTGGCAGGGCCGTCGGCTATTACGTCGCCAGCCTGTACGTACGAGCCTGGAATTACCGTTGGCCTATGGTCTGCCTGCGTGCCCTGGTTTGTTCGTGCGTTCCTTGCTAGGCGGTAAGTGCACGCATGCCCTTGGTTCGAGCATATCGGCACTATGGCTATGTGCAGCGGGTCAACGTAAGCCACGCGACCTGCATACCGTGCACGTATCGCGACCATGGCATGCTGCGCAACAGCTTGCTCCATGCCAGTATGGACCCGCGGCTTACGTGGATAGCAGCATGGGACTGCCTGTCGCTGCATGTTAGAGCCCATAAGAGCTCGGCATGCGTCGTTGTGCTCTAGGAAAGGAATCGTAGCAGTGGCAGCAGATAGCGCCATTTCGTTCGCACCATCGACTAGTATAACCTCCGATGGGTGTACCATTGCGACCCCGTGGCCTATGCGTGCCATGATGGTCCTGCGCCGAGTGTGCGGCACGATTGCCGATGGAGCTGACATTGCACCCACCTCCTCCTGCGGCGAAATGTAACGCGCCGCGGCCCTTGTGGCATTGCGTCTTGTTACAACGTACGGCGCAAGGATAGTGCCCTGCGCATCGATCCTTGCACGCGCTGCTAGAGAGGCAATTAGGCCTATGTTCTGCCCCTCTGGGGTCTCTACCGGGCATAGTCTGCCGTAGTGGGTTGCATGCACGTCGCGTGCTCCCAGCGGCGCCCGACGAGGGCCACTATCGCTACCTGCAATTATGGCAACGCGGCGCTTGTGCGTAACCTCTGCAAGTGGATTAGTCTGATCGAGTGGCTGTGCTAGTCTGGAGTTTGTTAGCTCGTCGTAGGCTTGGTGCGTGACTGCATGCAGTCCCAGGAGGATTGCAATGGCCTCACCTGGCCTACTGTTCGCGGTATGGGACCTTAGCCGGCGCTTCAAGCCAAGGAACGCAGGCCTTAGCGCATCGCACAGCGCATCGCAAGCATCCCTAGCCTTGCGGTTACTCATGTCATCCACGTCGTCAGGGCGTACGTTACGCCTTGTGGCGTTGATTAGTAGCTTGAGTGATAGCGCTATGTCACGTGCGTCCAACGTGTCACCGCCTTGGCTGATGTGCCTTCCTGTTCTGGCGTTAAGTTGGCTACGCCCGCATGGCGAGAGGCAGTACGCGCGGGCGTTCTCCATGATGCCTTGAAATATGCTGTGCGCCGATGCTGGGTCCAGGTGGCGCATTATGCCAATGTGTCCCGCAATACACGCCCTTGCATCGTGCGGGTCGACCGTCCTGTCCATGCGAAGCGTACGTGCTATGTGGCGCAGGTAGGCTCCATGGTGGCACCGGTTGACTACTGCAAGATAAGATTCTCTATCTGCCCTCGCCATTGATATGACCCTCTGGGATAGCAGTGTGCCGCTTACTACTGTGCGTCCTCCGATGCTGGCATCGCTTGCCAGCTCGAACTTATTAACAACGTCCGCATCTTCAATATGGAGTGGCCGCCCCTCCAGGCTGCCCCTAGACTTTGCTAGTCTACGTGTTAGGCGCGCATGGCCTAGCCTTGTGTCGAAGTGCTGCACATCGAAAGCTATGTCCGACAAGTCTATGGCAATGCTTGCGCCACCTGGGCTTATAGCAATGCCTGCCCTTGGTGTTAGCATGCCTGCAATGGCATCTGTCGAAGCACCAAAGCCCTTGAGTAGAATTGTTGCTGGCATGAAAACGCCAGCGTTGAGCCTGAAAAGCACTGCGCCATCCTGTATTGCTAGGTCCAACCACGTGCCTCTATGCGGAACTATCCTAAGGCTGCAAACGGTTGGTGTATCGGCCCTATAATAGGTTAAATCAGGTACTACAAACACTCCGTAGGCACGAGTTTGTAGTACTAGGAGTGTCCTTTCTGTGCCGCGTACGATGAAACTGCCCTTACGGGTCATCATTGGCATGTCACCAAGGTATACTTGGTGCGATCTGGCATACCTTACGTGCCATGTGCCGTCATTGGAAGGGGTGCGGGAAGTTATTTTCAGCGTGAGCGATAGCGGGGCAGAGTATGTCAGCCCACTGCGTAAGCACTCCGCATCCGTCGAGCATGGCTTGCCGATTGTGTACTTGACGAGCTCTATGAGAGCAGCACCATCGTTGGACATCATAGGAAACATGGAGAATAGCAGCCGCTGTAGGCCGTAAGGATTCCTTGCTGAGGGATGGATGCTGTGCTGCGTGAGCCTATGGAATGCAGACCTCTGAACACCAAGGAGGTCGGGGTATGGCGACGATGGGGCGTAGGGTGCCAGCCTAAGGCGCCATGCAGTGTGCTGTAGCGTCACCTGACCTCTGCCTTTGCGCCTGCGGCCTCGACTTTGGACCTGATATCTTCTGCTTCTGCTTCTGATAGGCCCTCTGCTACAAGAGATGGCACGCTGTCTACTAGCCCCTTAGACTCCTTTAGACCCAGCTTGGTAACATCCCTTACTGCCCTTATAACAGCTATCTTGTTGGAGCCGGAGTTGGTGATAAATACCTTGCGGTCCCTTCTATCTTGCTCTGCTTCGACGGCCTTGGAGCCAGGCTGGCATGGTGCCAAGGCCAGGCGCGATATGTTGAACCGCTGCTCGAGTAGCCCAACCAGGTCGCTTAGCTCGAGGGCGGTCATTGACGCTATGCGTGATACTATGTCATCGTTCGACATAGTTGTGCCTCTGCTCTGCTTGCTATTGCACGTAGCGTGTTGGTCAGCTGTGTGATCGGATATGCTACAAGGTGGGTTACTCTTGCCCATAGCGCATCGATTGGGGGAAGGTTCATCATTGCGGCAATTTCACACTGCGAAACGATCCTTCCAGGGAGCTCCATTCCATACACTGGCTCTAGGCATTTGGCGTTTGCGCTTGATAGGGCACCCGCAATGCGCTCTATGCTAGGTCCGAATGCGTACAGAAGCTGGCCTCTTAGCGTGCAGGGTAGGCGTGCAAGCACCGTGCGGTTCACAGAGGCAGCTAGGGCTGTAATGAGCAGCTTGTTGCGCATAACGCGTAGCGTAACGCCGCAGCTAGAGCAGTGCTTACGTAGCCCGGCAATGTCAACCGCGCTAATTCCGGCGTACATTGAAGGCACTAGCGCTGCGCTGCCTTGTATAAGCGTCATTGCCTTCGACACTGCTGCCTTCTTCCTACTACACAGCCTCATGATTACTTGCCTCCATTGCTTAGACTGAGAGTGCCGCGCGTTGACATTGCTTAGTGCCCTGCATCTGCAATGGCGGTGTGCATTGATCTTACCGTGCCTGCTATGGTCCTAATTGCGCCATCTAGGCTGTTTGTGTTCAGCGATGGCAGCTTTGCACGGGCGATGTCAGCAACATCTGACTGGGTTATAAAACCACGGCCTGCCTTCCTCATCGCCTCCCTGACCATGTACGACGTAGGCACAGTGCCTATGCTCATGTCGAAAGTCCTGTCGTCGTATACTACTACCCGAGTTGTAACAGGAACACCCTCTGCCAGCGCTGATGTTGCAGCGTTGAAGGCCTTGCAGAACTGCTGGATGTTAATTCCCCTCTGCCCAAGTACTGGACCGATAGGCGGGGCAGGGCTTGCTTTCCCTGCCGGTATGGTAAGCCTGACCTTGGATTGAACACTCCTTGTCTGATGCATGATGTGGTCAATCGTATGGCATGGCACCGACGCAAATTTGCATTTGGTGATAATAGCCTAGTGCTTGGAGAGAAGGATTCGAACCCTCTGTTACCAGTTTGGGATCCTGGTGTTTTGCCACATCAACTATATCCCTGTGCCATGTATACCAATAGCAGATTACACTGCTAACCACTACAGACGCCTGCCAGCTGAGCTACAGGGCGTAGCGGGCCAAGGGAGTCGAACCCTTAAACTTGGAAGGCTCATGCTCTGCCATTTAGCTACGCCCGCAGTCCTGCTATGCCTGGAGGGGGTTGGATTCGAACCAACGAAGGCGAATGGCCTTACAGCCGGCCCCATTTTACAGCGAATCCAGCTCAGTTGGCATGACCTGCGGCTGCCCTAGGATCGGACGTACGTTCGAACCTTATGCTCTGGTCGCAGTCCAAGGCTATTACCCTGCCCTGAGGCCCTAGGCACCCCAGGAGAGCCGTGCTATGCCCTCCGGCGCCATAGGTTGCGTCTATGTACAGGCCTGATGTGTTGGTCAGGAGGTTGTCCACAACTTCCTGAATCATTACGCTCCTGTGCTCGCGTTGCACCATGGTCCTGACGTAACCTGCTTTCGCACCGGGCACGCCGGCACTATCATCAGCCGCGTGCTGTGTCACATAACTGTTCGGAATGGTCAGCTGTGGGTCCAGCATCATTGCGCGTCAGGACTGCATAGAACATAGGATTAAGTCTCACGGGCGCATTAGTACTGGTCAGCTCAACGTTTCACAACGCTTACACACCCAGCCTATCAACGTTCTTGTCTTGAACGGCCCTTCATTATTGGGATACCTAATCTTGGGGTAGGCTTCCTGCTTATATGCCTTCAGCAGTTATCCCTGCCAAACGTGGCTACCCGGCGATGCCATTGAGACGACAACCGGCACACTATAGGTTTGTCCACTCCGGTCCTCTCGTACTAGGAGCAGCTCCCCTCAAGTATCCAACGCCCACGGTAGATAGGGACCAAACTGTCTCACGACGTTTTAAACCCAGCTCACGTACCTCTTTAAATGGCGAACAGCCATACCCTTGGGACCTGCTGCAGCCCCAGGACGAGATGAGCCGACATCGAGGTGCCAAACACCGCTGTCGATAAGAACTCTCGAGCGGTATAAGCCTGTTATCCCCGGAGTACCTTTTATCCGTTGAGCGATGGCCCTTCCATACAGAACCACCGGATCACTATGACCTGCTTTCGCATCTGCTCGACACGTTTGTCTCGCAGTCAAGCACGCTTATGCCATTGCACTTTCGGCACGATTGCCAACCGTGCTTAGCGTACCTTTGTGCTCCTCCGTTACACTTTGGGAGGAGACCGCCCCAGTCAAACTGCCTACCATGCACTGTCCCAGCGCCAGGTAATGGCGCTGGTTAGAGGGTTGAGGCGGGGTGAGTGGTATTTCACCTGCGACTCAGCCGGGCTGTTGCCCGGCTTCATAGTCTCCCACATATCCTACGCGCCCCGCCTCAAAGCTCAGTACAAAGCTGCAGTAAAGGTTCACGGGGTCTTTCCGTCTAGCCGTGGGTAGATTGCATCATCACAACCACTTCAATTTCGCTGGGCCTCGGGAGGAGACAGTGTAGCCATCGTTACGCCATTCGTGCAGGTCGGAACTTACCCGACAAGGAATTTCGCTACCTTAGGACCGTTATAGTTACGGCCGCCGTTTACCAGGACTTTGCTAGGGAGCTCTCACCCCCTGCATTAATCTTCCGGCACCGGGCAGGCGTCACACCCTATACGTCCACTTTCGTGTTTGCAGAGTGCTGTGTTTTTAATAAACAGTCGCAGCTACCTATTCGTTGCAGCCCGGGCTGCCGCACCGTGCCTTACGGCTCGGCTCGCCCTGGCATACCTTATCCCGAAGTTACGGTATCAATTTGCCGAGTTCCTTCTCCCGAGTTATCCCATGCACCTGAGAATGCTCATCACGCCCACCTGCGTCGGTTTGAGGTACGGACACGGTGCGCTTTGTGGTGCTTAGGGGTGTTTCCTGAGGCCGTACGCCGCAGCTTGAGTGCCATGCCCAGGGGAGTTCGCACTAGTACCAGCACGGGCTTGCCAATGCATCCCCACAGCATAGCAACTGCGTTCTCGCTGGGCAGCCTGCGACACGCGGCCTGTGCCCCCATCGCTTGCGCACCGTGGTGCAGGAATATTAACCTGCCAACCCATCGGCTACGCACTTCTGCCTCGCCTTAGGACCGACTGACCCCACGCTGATGATCATGGCGTGGGAAACCTTGGGCTTACGGTGAGGGGGATTCTCACCCCCTTTCTTGCTACTCATGTCAGCATTCGCACTTCCGATACCTCCAAGAAGCCTACCGGCCTCCCTTCGCAGGCTTACGGAACGCTCTCCTACCACGCACACTCCGTGCGTCCACAGCTTCGGTGCATGGCTTAGCCCCGCTACATCTTCCGCGCAAGCCGGCTAGATCAGTGAGCTATTACGCTATCTTTAAAGGATGGCTGCTTCTAGGCCAACCTCCTGATTGTCAGAGCCTGCCCACATCGTTCCACACTTAGCCATGCTTTGGGACCTTAGCTGGTGGTCTGGGTTGTTTCCCTTTAGACGCAGGATGTTAGCACCCAGCGTCTGCCTCCCGTGCTAATGCTGCCCCGGTATTCGGAGTTTGCTATGGCAAGGTAGCCCTCTCGGACCCCAAGGCCACTACAGTGCTCTACCACCTGGAGCAAAAACACGAGGCGCTACCTAAATAGCTTTCGGAGAGAACCAGCTATCTCCAGGTTTGATTGGCCTTTCACCCCTACCCACAAATCATCCCCTAACTTTGCAACGTTAGTGGGTTCGGACCTCCGGTGCGGCTTAACGCACCATCATCCTGTCCATGGGTAGATCACCTGGTTTCGGGTCTATGCCCGGCAACTACGGCGCCCAGTTAAGACTCGCTTTCGCTACGCCTCCCTCATGGAGTTAAGCTCGCTGCCAAACATAAGTCGCTGACCCATTATACAAAAGGTACGCCGTCACCCCAGCCTATGGGGCTCCGACTGTTCGTGTGCGCGCAATTTCAGGTCTGTTTCACTGCTCCCCCAGAGCTCTTTTCACCTTTCCCTCACGGTACTTGTTCACTATCGGTCGGTTGTGGGTATTTAGCCTTGGAGGATGGGCCCCCCATATTCAGACAGGGTTAGCGTGCCCCGCCCTACTCTAAAGCGCAGGTTGTCTGACCCCATGCAGCTTAGCCTACCGGACTGTCACCGTCTACGGTTGCCCGTTCCATGGCATTCGGCTGCTGCTATGGGGGCGCCTACGCAGGCTCCTCCCGTTTCGCTCGCCGCTACTATGGGAATCTCTTTGATTTCTTCTCCTGCGGCTACTGAGATGTTTCAGTTTGCCGCGTACGCGACCTGGCCCTATATATTCAGGTCAGGACGGGCTCACCTAGAGCCCAGGTTTCCCCATTCGGACACCCCCGGGTTGCAGCCCCAATAGGCACGCCGGTGTTTTCGTGTATTGGCACGTCCTTCGTCGCCCTCAACCGCCAAGGCATCCATTGCGCGCACTTAAGTCCTTAATCCTACACCAGCGGCATGCGAGCCGCTGCGCCGGCACGATAGCAATGCTGATAGCCCTTAGAACTGTAAGGAGGTAATCCAGCCGCACCTTCCGGTACTGCTACCTTGTTACGACTTCACCCCAGTCATAGACCCCACCTTCGCAGCCTCCTTCCCTGCCTAGGGTTAGGGATGCTGCTTCTGATGCGGCTTACTCCCATGGTGTGACGGGCGGTGTGTACAAGACCCGAGAACGTATTCACCGTGGCATGCTGATCCACGATTACTAGCGATTCCGACTTCATGCACTCGAGTTGCAGAGTGCAATCCGAACTGGGGCTGGGTTTGTGGGATTAGCTCCCTCTCTCGAGTTGGCGACCCTTTGCTCCAACCATTGTATGACGTGTGAAGCCCTACCCATTAAGGCCATGATGACTTGACGTCGTCCCCACCTTCCTCCGGTTTATCACCGGCAGTCTCTATAGAGTGCCCCAGTGGTAGCAACTAAAGACGGGGGTTGCGCTCGTTATGGGACTTAACCCAACATCTCACGACACGAGCTGACGACAGCCATGCAGCACCTGTGCGCGAATTCTCTTTCGAGCACTTCCGCCTCTCGGCAGAATCTTCGCCATGTCAAGAGTAGGTAAGGTTCTTCGCGTTGCATCGAATTAATCCACATCATCCACCGCTTGTGCGGGTCCCCGTCAATTCCTTTGAGTTTTAACCTTGCGGTCGTACTACTCAGGCGGTCGACTTCATGCGTTAGCTTCGTCACCGAGGAAAAAGGGCTTCCCCCGACGACTAGTCGACATGGTTTAGGGCGTGGACTACCAGGGTATCTAATCCTGTTTGCTCCCCACGCTTTCGTGCCTCAGTGTCAGTGATGGCCCAGGGGGTTGCCTTCGCCTTCGGTATTCCTCCAGATATCTACGCATTTCACCGCTACACCTGGAATTCTACCCCCCTCTGCCATACTCAAGCTTACCAGTAACCTCCGCTGCACTACGGTTGGGCCGTAGGATTTTACAGGGGTCTTGGCAAGCCACCCGCGCACCCTTTACGCCCAGTGATTCCGATTAACGCTCGCACCCTACGTATTACCGCGGCTGCTGGCACGTAGTTAGCCGGTGCTTATTCTTTCGGTATCGTCAAGAGGGCATGGTGTTTGCACGCCCTCCTTCATCCCGAACAAAAGTGCTTTACAACCCTAAGGCCTTCTTCACACACGCGGCATTGCTGGATCAGGCTTGCGCCCATTGTCCAAGATTCCCCACTGCTGCCTCCCGTAGGAGTCTGGGCCGTGTCTCAGTCCCAGTGTGGCTGATCGTCCTCTCAGACCAGCTACTGATCTCAGCCTTGGTGGGCCATTACCCCGCCAACTAGCTAATCAGACCCCGGCCGATCCAGTAGCGTGAGGCTAGAATCCCCCACTTTCACCGCGCCATGCTGTGCGGCTTCATGCGGTATTAATCTGGCTTTCGCCAGGCTATCCCCCACTACAAGGCACGTTCCGGGGCGTTACTCACCCGTACGCCACTCGCCACCAGGCCTAAACCCGTGCTGCCGTACGACTTGCATGTGTAAGGCATGCCGCTAGCGTTCAATCTGAGCCAGGATCAAACTCTATACAGTACTTCTGTCTGGTGTTGCGGTGAGGCTAAACAGACCTTGAGGAACCTAAGCCTATAACAGCTCCAATGAAGGTCCAGTTTACGCTGAGGCTGTTTTTGGGGCTGTTTTTCGTGCATTGCAGCGTAGGCTAGCGTTGGCTTTGGCACTAGCGCTGGGCATGCACCGCTCGTTCCATCTGCTGCAATGCCGCAATGCCAATGCCCTACCATGCTCACCCTACGTTAGCAGGGCAGTGCACAACAGCAACGCAGCCTACGAAGTGGGCTGCCACATTTCGCCCCCACTGCCCGCACCAGCTGCGCACAGCGCTAGCCTACGCTGCCATGCCGACGATGAGACTTGAACTCATACAGCATGCGCCACCACCACCTCAAGATGGCTTTCTACTGTTTTTCACCACGTCGGCATTGCTATGACTGCCACAGCAACAAATACGACCGCGCTGCTACATGGCTAGCTGTACCATAGGGCTAGCCTGCTCTAACGCCTAAGGCCCAGACGATTGACAACCATCGCGTACATTATGAGCCTCCTTTTCCTGAGGTAAGAAAGAAGCCTTCTCCTCCTGGATATCAGGCACTGGAGCCCCCTATGGCCATGCCTATCCCCTGCGTGCATGCTAAAGTGCCCCCTACGCAGCCTGTTTATACGCTCAGTCATTAAGGCTACCTGCACTGCAGCGCACCCAGTATTGCCAGCGCCTCCGCCATATTCTGCAGTGCTGGAGTATGTTGGCGATGTTGCTATAAAGATGCCATGCATCAGCTCGCCGGCACAGAGAGCAGGCGCAGCGCTAGCAAGGACGGGATGCAATGGCATGGAGCGCAGCCAGTGCGGAGCCATATACTACGGGCAAATGGCTGGCTAGCCCTTTCATCATAGTAGCCAGCCTAGGGACACCAATTGCACCGATGGTGACCCCACCGCCTTCGAGCCTATTTTTCAGTGCATGCGCCCCGGAAAGCTTCCCTAGCACTATGCTACCGCCTCTTCCACCAACGTCCTCAGCCCTTAGTGCCTCGTATGTCCTGCGGTTCTTTATAACTCCGTCCTGGTGTATACCTGAGGCGTGTGCGAAGGCATGGCATCCAACCACAGGCTTAGTTGCAGGCAAACGCCGTCGTGCTATCGCGGACGCAAGCTGTGCAATGGACCTCATGTGCCTAGCGTCCACGCGAACGTCCATCCCAGCGCCCGAGTACTCTAGCCCAGCGGCAACCACGACCTCCTCAAGTGCAGCGTTTCCAGCCCTCTCTCCTATGCCGGTCACAGTACACTCCGCCTGTCCTGCGCCGCATGCTATTGCTGCCATAGTGTTAGCGAGAGCCAGCCCAACGTCGTTATGGCAGTGCACAGAAAGCGTGACCCTGTCAGATATGGGCACAGAGCGGCACAGCATACCAGCAACGTCGCTAAGCTGCTCCGGGATGCCATGGCCAACAGTGTCAGTTACGTTCACTATTGTGGCGCCAGCTTCTACGGCCGCATGAGCTAGGCTGCATAGGAACGAAGGATCAGCCCTGCTGGAATCTTCTGGTGAGAACTCAACGTCGTCACAATATGCCCGGGCCAGCCGCACCATCGCCGCAGCCCTGTCAACCACATCAAGTGGATGCATCCTTAGCTTTTCCTCTATGTGCAGACTAGATGACCCTATGAAAAGATGGATCCTAGGGTGCCTCGCGAACTCGAGAGCCTTGGCTGCCTTCCTGACATCATGCCCGACTGCTCTGGCTAGCGAGCACACCACGCAACCCCGTACGCAGCAAGATATGCGACGGATTGCATCAAAGTCTGAGGACGAACTTGCTGCGAACCCAGCCTCGACGACATCCACGCCCGCTAGCTCAAGGCGCCTAGCCATCTCTGCTTTAGCTTCTGGCCCCATTACTATGCCGGGCGCCTGCTCGCCATCCCTGAGCGTCGTGTCTAGGATGGCTAGGCGCCTACGTCTACTACGAGCCATGTACGCAGGTCATGCGTGACCTCAGCCTAGCACCCACTGCCTCAATGGGATGCTCTCCAACTGCCCTACGGCATGCCGTGAGAGTGGGTGAGTTGGACCTGCCCTCCATGATGAAGTCCTTCGCATACCTGCCAGTACGTATGTCGTTCAGTACTCGCCTCATAGCACTGCGCACTGCTGCCCCTATTACCCTTGGGCCTGACACGTACTCACCATACTCAGCGTTGTTCGATATGGATTCGTTGAGCGCTGCCACTCCACCGCGGTTCATGACGTCTACTATGAGTTTCATTTCATGCATGCACTCGAAGTACGCCAGCTCAGGCTCATATCCAGAGCTAACCAGAGTATCGAAGCCTGCCCTGATCAGCTCTACCAGGCCGCCACATAGGACTGCCTGCTCACCGAATAGGTCCGTCTCAGTCTCATCCACGAACGTAGTCTCAATGATGCCTGCAGCACCACCGCCATTTGCTATGGCATACGACACCGCAAGAGCCCTTAGGTGCTCGCACTGTGGCTTAGCTGCCACAAGGTGAGGGGTCCCCCACCCTGCAATGTACGTCTCCCTTACCATATGGCCAGGAGCCTTCGGTGCTGCCATGAATGCTCCTCTTCCATTGCCGATGGGTATCTGGTTGTAGCAAACGTTGAAACCATGAGCGAACGCTACCGAGGCCCCCGGCCTTAGGTAATCCCTAACTGCCTTGGCATAAACGTCAGCCATGCACTCGTCGGGCGTAAGGAGCATTGCCACATCAGCAATGCTCACTGCTTCCTGTACGCTCCTTGGCATGAAGCCATCGCTCATTGCCGCATCGAAGGATGGCCCCGGCCTGAGGCCAATCACAACCTCAACACCGCTATCCCGTAGGTTCATTGCATGAGCCCTGCCTTGAGATCCATATCCCACCACTGCCACAACCCTTTCTCTAATGATGGAAACATCTCCATCGCGCTCGTAAAGAACCCTCACAACGCCTCCGTAGCTAGTTGATATCCCTATAGCTGGTCATCATGTTAGTAATGCTCCTACCACCTTGCACCATTGGCCAAACGCACTCATGACTACTGTGCCGCACGTTCAGTAGCGCCGTGTGCCGTACGCTGCTTCTAGACTCAGCAAAGGCGGCGAAGGCATGGACTGGACCTAGCACATCCACCCCCACATGACCCTGCTGCTCGGCAATGGAAGAGGAGCAGGCGTACATTGCTGAAGCAGACTGCGAGTACCTGCCGCAGTGCTCTACTTGCTGCCATTGCCGCACCATGCCCAGGCTGCCGTTGTTTAGCACGATGACCATTACCCTCGAACCCATGTCGCGCAGGGTTGGGAGCTCGTGCATGCTCATTTGCAATGATCCGTTGCCAGTAATGCACAGGGAGTACAGACCATGCGACAGGGTCTGTGCACTCATTGCGAATGGTAGGCCACAGCCCATGGTGCCTAGGCCGCCTGAGTTTATCCTCCGCGCAGTGATGCCCGCCGTGTTGTACTGGGCGGACCACATTTGATGCTGCCCCACGTCGCAACAAACGGAGCAAGCGCCGATCACTGCACGCCTGAACATGTTGCCATACAGGACGTATCCCATTCGGCAATGCCTCTGGTGTATACGCCAGCTCCGCCGTAGGATGGTCCAGTGGCGCAAAGAACATCCATTAAGCGCGCCCCTGGCATAGAGCAACCTGCACAGCGTGCCTATGAAGTGCTCTACATTAGCCATTGCCATGTGCGACACGCCTACGTTCCGAGTCAGTGAGCTCGCTACGTTAACAGATACTACAGCCCTGCCGCGCCAGACAAGCCGTGCCGGGCTTGTCACAACCCGGTCGTCAAACCTGGCCCCCATTGCCACCACAAGGTCGCAGTACTGCAGCGCAAGGTTTGAACCCAGACGGCCATACATTCCTACCATGCCTACGGTGCCCAGAGTAGGTGTGGCATCGAGTCCCATCAGGCTACCTGCAAAAGGCATGCAGGCAGCCCCAGCAATATGTGCCAGCCTTTGCGCGCTGTGCGCAGAGCCTCCTCCTACATAAGCCAGCGGTCTTGCAGCAGAGGCTATATACCTTGCGGCCACATGGGCATAAACGTACAAGCAAGGCTCTGACCACACATCCAGTGGTGCGGTGTGGTTGGGCCTATGCCGCAGCTTGAGTGCAGTAACGCATGGCAGGGTAAGCCTTACCACGTCCTTCGGAAAGTCAAGGAGGACTGGGGATGGTTTGTTCGTTACGGCAACAAGGCTAGCCTCCCATGCCGCCCTCCTTATGTCAAGCACCCTGCGCAGGCTATAGCAGCCCTTGGTGCACGGCGATGCGAGCCCTACAGCATCACATTCCTGGAATGAACCCCTCCCAATGCTTGCCAATGGCACCTGCCCGCTTATTACCAGCACAGCCACCGAGTCTGCATCCGCCGTTGCTATGCCAGTTATGGCGTTGGTTATTCCTGGGCCAGATGTGACGAGGCACGAGCCTAGCGCGCGCGTTGCGGCATAGGATGAGCAGGCAGCATAAGCTGCAGCAGGCTCGCACCTTACGGGCATGTGCCTCAAAAGGCCACACCTGTATATCTCGTCGTACAACCCAAGCACTGAGCCCCCAGGATAACCCCACAACCGGAGTATGGCCATTCTACTCAGAGTCCATATCAGTCCAAGCGCACCGCTAGCATGAAGCACGTGCCCTCTGCGCGTGACGCACGTAGGGGAAACATATTAGACATTGCTGGCACGCAAGCAAATGCGTGCGTACAGTGCGGCATACCGCACAGCATTACGGGTGTAATAGATAGCCTCGGCGGCACGAACACCAGGGTATACGCAGGGCACAGGCTAGGTTATGAGTGCGTAATAGTAACGCAGGCAACGCAGCCTACGCACGTCAGGCACGTTGCCATAGGCGTGACTCGGTATGCGAAGGACACATACAGCAATGTCGCCTCTGACATAGAGCCAGGGTCAGAGTGGTGCACCGTTGCATGCCAGGGCGCCATAATCTGCATTATGACGCCATATATGAGGCTAAGGTATGCGATAGATGCCCTGCACGGGCGTCCGGTCTAACATTGCGCCAGTGCAGGTGACCCCCAGCCTCAGAGTAGTCACGCTCAGCCTCTCCCTATCCTTAGAAACGTACACCCGGCCAGTTACGACCAGCGGGCTCCTAATCAACACAGGGCCTGCGACGGAGCCCGTAGTGCAGTATACGGTGCAGCAATCTGAGTCGTCCTCTATAGCAGCCATGGCGCTATGCCCCTCTGGGCCAGACCTTGCCCCCATGCTTAAAGCTACGCCGCACAGTGTGAGAGTGGCATGCGGGCGCGCCCGTCGCCTTATGGCATCGATACCCATAGCAGCAATAGCCCGTGCCGCACCCCTGCACCTGCTGAATGGGTGGATCGAGAAGTAGTATCCGAGCGCCTCACTCTCGTGCTGCACAGCAAAGCGCCAGGCGCTTGCAGCAATCAGGCAAGCTGCGCTGGTGGGTTGCTGAATGCGCCACAGCAGTGCAGTAGGCTCATGGCGATTGCGCATAGCGGCAGGCAGTACTGCCAGCATGGTCGCCCTGGCGCCACCATGAGCGCAGTCGAATGCCCCGGCCTTGATCAGACACTCCACAGCCCTCCTCTTGACGATCCTACTGTTGATGCGTGCAAGGAAGTCATACAGGCTTCTGAACGGCCTATCCTCCCTGCACCTGGCAATGTCCCGCACCACAGCCTCACCGCCGCACTTAACTGCACCTAACCCGTACACTATGTACCCATGCCCTTCGCTCCCATAGCAGGAGATGGGTGTGAATCTATAGGATGGCCTATTTACGTCAGGGGCTCTGAGTGGCACGCCACGTCGTGCGCAGTCCAAACGCAACAGCCTGAGCCTGTCGTAGTCTCTTAGAGACCAGCTCATGTTGGCCGCCATGAAATCTACTGGATGGCGTGCCTTTACCCAGGCAGTATGGTAAGACATGGTGGCATAGGCTGCTGCGTGCGACTTGTTGAAACCGTAGCTGGCAAACTTCTCCATGTGCTCGAAGACCGCCACAGCGCTAGATCCTCCTATGCCGAGCCTTGACGCCCCGTTTACGAATGATATCCTATGCGCTGCCATATCCCGGGGCTGCTTCCTGCTCATCACTCGACGTAGCAGGTCAGCCTCCCCGGGAGTGTATCCACCCATTGCCTGAGCTATCCTCATTACCTGCTCCTGGTACACCATAACGCCGTACGTCTCACCAAGGATAGGCAGCAGGCGTTCGTCCACCACAAAAGCTGCCTCGACGCCATGCTTGCGCCTGCAGTAGCTGCGCACAAGGTGCATTGGTCCAGGCCTGTACAGTGATATCAGAGCTATTATGTCTCCCAGCCTGTCTGGCACGGTGATCCTAAGCGCCTCCTGCATGCCTATGCCCTCTAGCTGAAAGACCGCCACAGTATCTGCAGCCTGCAGTAGGCCGAAGGTTGCGCTATCGCACGGTGGGCCGCACAGGGAGTGCTGGCTTACAGCGCGCCCTGTGCCAACTACACAGCGTGCGGCGCAGCTCAGTATGGTGAGCGTAGTAAGCCCCAGGAAGTCGAACTTCACCAGCCCAAGAGACTCTGCATCGTCCTTGTCTAGCTGGCTTACTGGAACAATGCTGCCCGCCTGCTGGTACAGCGGGCACAGGTCCTGTATGTCTGCTGGCGATATTATGATGCCCCCTGCGTGCACTGCCATGTTCCTCACCAGCCCTTCCATCCTAGAAGCCGTGTCAATAAGGAGCCTCACGTCTCCCTCGGAGGCATACCTTGACCTCAGCATGCGCACCTCCTTGAGGCTATTCGGTATGGTGACCCTAGCGCCTGGCCTGATCGGAACCAGCCTGGCTATGCTGTCTGCCAAGGTGTAGCTCACGCCCATTGCCCTTGCCGCTTCGCGCACCGAAGCACGGGCTGCCATAGTGCCGAAGGTGGTTATCTGAGCCACGCTGCCGTTGCTATAGCGACGCCTGACGTACTGCACGACCCTGTCCCGGCCATCCTGGCAGAAGTCGATGTCGAGATCTGGCATCGTAACGCGCTCGGGGTTAAGGAAACGCTCGAATAGCAGCCCATGCTGTATGGGGTCTATGTCCGTTATGCCAAGCACGTAAGCCATGAGAGATCCGGCACCAGACCCCCTGCCAGACCCCACTGGTATGCCACGAGCCCTGGCCCATCCCACGAAATCAGAAACTATGAGGAAGTAACCGCAGAAGCCCATGCCAGCGACTATCCTGTACTCCTCCCTAATCCTAGCAGCATACTCACGACGCGGGCCCGTGAATCGTGGCATCCTACCATCCATCATCCGCGTTCGCAGGCCTGAGCCAAGCGTGCATGCTAGCGCTGAAGCCTCATTGCAAGGTGAGCAACCGGCAAACACTGGTCGCCTTAGCCTGCCAATATCCATGTCCAGGTTGCACATCCTCGCTATAGCGCACGTGTTCGAGATGGCAGAGGGTATGTCTCTGAAAATCCTAGACATGCTCTCCCTGCTCTTGAAGTGCTGCTCTCTTGTGAACATGCCCGTAGCGCGTGCACCCAGCGCACCAGCAGCCATGCCGCACCGAACGCAATGCAAAGGGTAGTCTGATGGCGCTATGAACTGTATGGGGTGCGTTGCAACCACTGGTACCCTTGAGTACATCGATAGCTCTAGGGCTCTATGTACGTAAGCCTCAGTGCCGCTGTGGGCACAGCGCTGGAGTTCTAGGTAGAAGGAACCCTGGGTCATTGTGAGCCAATCATCCACTGAGCGCCGTGCTGCACTATAGTTGCCGTCGATGATATGGCGCCCAATTGGGCCGTCAAGCGCTCCAGAAAGAACAACGATGCCCTTTAGAATGCGTGGGCTTCCGGCAAGCCAGCGCATGTCAACACGAGCCTCAACGCACGTCGCAGCATCTGACCAGGCCGCTGTGAGTATCCGGCACATGTTGCGATACCCTCCACCGCTTCTGGCCAGGGCTAGCACGGACGAAGTATCGCCGAACGCCCCTCGTAGTAGCAGGTGGCATCCCACTATGGGCTTTACGCCCGACCTTACGGCAGCCTTGTAGAACTTAACCGCTCCGCAGACGTTGTTTAAGTCTGTTAGCGCAAGCGAGCACTGCATGTCTGCCCTCGCTGCGCGCACCGCATCCTCTACCCTGACCATGCCGTCGTGCATAGAGTACTCAGAGTGCATCCTCAGATGAACAAAGTCTACGCCGCAAGAGCAGCCCAGCGGTGCTGTAGAGCAACCATCCGTCA